>JANXZD010000209.1 GCA_025355705.1 Bacteroidota bacterium
AATATACCTTCTAACGGATTGTTCAACTCGTGTGCGACCGTTGCAGCAAGTGTGCCAAGAGAAACCATTTTTTCTACCTGGATAAGATTTGCTTGAGCACGCTGAAGTGCCTCTGTTTTTCGCTGCACGCGTTCTTCAAGAGTTTGGTTTAGCAATTGAAGTTCTTCCTGTGTTTGTTTTAACGTGCGCGTCATGTGATTGAACGATTTCGTCAAAAAACCGATCTCATCGTTTGTCTGAACATCAATGGAATGATCAAGATCTCCTTTCATAACCGCAATCGTTCCTTCCGTTAAACGCTGAACCGGAATATTCACCATTCGCCATAAGAATACACCGCAAAATGCGGTTAGGATAACCAATAACAAGAGACCGCCACTGTATTGAAGTTTCTCTATCTCAGCAATATTCTTTTCCGTCTCAGATAAAGGAATCATCACATCAAGAACACCAAGTATTGTCTGAGATTTATTGTGTGCGTGGCAATCTGCTTCGTAGCAACTCTGTTGATTCTTGATCGGAGTAATGACTCCCATAACATTATGTCCTATGGAAGAACGGAAAAACCTTACTCTCTCACCATTGGCGGGAGAAACTTTATCACTCTTTCCGGAAGGATGACAGACAACACAAGCTTCTGCATTCATGTCAACAGTGGTGTTTAACTCAGCTTCGTTCGTAGAGAAAGAGACGTCACCTTTTTTATTATAAATTCTGATCGCTTCGATACCAGGTTCAGAACCGATGGTCTTTATTATATGATAAATATCTTCACGACGGTTCAACAGCATACTATACTGCGTTGAACGTTTCACGATATCGCTGACACGTTGTGCGGTAGCAATGGAAATTTGTGTATAACGCTCGGTCTGAATTTTTACGAGAACAAAAGTAAGAACCCCAACTCCGACAACCATCACAACAAAAATTCCCACCAGAAGACGATACACAAGTAGGCGTGTATATTTCATAGGGGTGCTGAAAGTGTCAACACTTCCAAATATTCAACAGAAGAATTGTAAAAAATGTACCGGGAATTTGGTTCAATAACAATGAGAATTTTCGTTATTGAGGACTTAAGAGTCTTAATAATAATTTCGTGTATCGTTTTTCACCGATGAATTGTTCAATGTTTTCAATCCGTTTCCCGCCATCAAACATTGTTGAACCGACTGAGGAATGATTTTTTCTTACTGCAGAATTTATTGTTTGAGAAATTTTTTCGATTTCAATATTCACTACGGTTTGATATTCCTCCGATGTTAAATATTGGGAACTATTTGAAAGAGGTTTGGAAGGAACCAGTGAAAGTAGCCATCCTTCATTATATGGATCATTGGTCAATAATGATGGCTTTGATGTTAACGATGAATTTAACGTAGCGGTAATGGAAGCGATGGGATTGTAGAGTGCAAACGTTTCAGCATCACGAATTAACCATGCGTATGGTTTACTGGATTCGATATGCGAAGGTGAATGAACCAACGCCACGCCAACAATTGGCTGAAGTAATTTTGCAAGAAAACCATTAATGCCAATGTGCATTGTCCCATCACTCCTATTCTGGACCCATGTGTGTGAAGAACAATATAACCTATCCGCAGGGAACACAATTTTTTTCAATGGAGAAACAAGCTGTTCGATAATCTCTTCATATGCATCATTTCCATTGTGAGGCACGCCGCTTCCGACAACTGGAGAAAATTGATCGGAAGCGCGCTCAGCAAACGTTTTATTTTGAGACCGCATGACTCCATCAAACGGGCAGGTTTCACAATCAAAATTTTTATCACACAGTTTATAATTCACTAGTCCCGCTTCCATCCACACACATTGCCGTTCGTTGTCGGGTATAATGTTATATGATCCTGTTTCCATAACTCACCATTCCATGATGTGATGAAGCATTTAATTTCGCATTTCGGTCATTTTGGAAACCGATTCGATATCACGTTTCCATGCGATCGCGGCGTGTGCAACTTCCTTTTCTTCGTGGTGCTCTTCATGTGTGAATACAGGAAAATATTTTGCAATCAAATAGAATGCTATGAAACCAATCGTTACGATCATCACGGTGATCATGAACTCCGTGAACGACGGAAAGTACGATGTACCGGACCATCCTTCCATTCCAGTGATAGCAATATTCATTCGGTTCATGACAAAACCAGCTACAACAAATATCGCACCGATGAATAATCCAGTCGGGTTATTACGAACTCTTTTTTGGGAGAGCAATGCAAAAGGAACTATGACACCAATGATTACTTCACACCAGTACATGTATGTTTCAAATCGCGGAACAAAAAGAAGCGAAAACATTTTCCTGTCTGAAAGATCCATGATTTTCATTGTTGCATACACTGCTAACATCACGACACATACACGAGATATTTCCGTCAACAAGTTCATTTCCAATCCTCGTTTGAACGCGCGGCTGCTTAAGAACGATTCGAAGATGATCATCCCACATCCGGCTGCAATTGCGGATGTGTAAAAGAACACCGGCATATACGGTGAATACCATAACGGGTACATCTTTTCCGGTACAATCAAATACAATGAACCAAGAGACGATTGATGTAACGTAGAAAGCAGAACTCCGAGTATAATCAAAGGAATACTGATCCGTTTCACAGCTTTAATTGTCTTTATCATTTTAAAGCGTTCTAGAATGACCGGAGAGAATTCTAACGCCAGAACGGTCGTATACAACATCACACACCATGCAACTTCAAACATTACAGAGCGTGGATTCCACATAATGATGGCGTGCCAGATCTGTAACGGTCGTCCAAGGTCGAACATTAAACCAACAACGACGAGAACATATCCAAGAAACGCAGTTAAAATCGTCGGGCGAATGATCGGCTCAAAACGTTTAATATTGAAGATGTATACGATGGCTGCAAGCGTAAATCCTCCTGCAGCAAGACCAACTCCGCACAACACGTCGAAGCCAATCCAAATCCCCCACGGAAATTGATCGTTCAAGTTCGTCGATGCACCAAGTCCGTGAAAGAATCGAATATAAGCGGAATAGAGTCCTGTCGTAATAATGGCAACTGCCACGACCTTCCAGAACCCGAATGTAGAGAGAAATTTTTTCATTATATCACCTATTCTTTACCGTTAGAGGAATTATTCGTGTCGTGCATTTTCCGTTCGTATTCTTGAACTTCCTGCCGACGATTTGTTATCCACCAGATACCAGCAAGCAAGACGCCGCCTACCGATACAACACCGGGGATCTTTGATAATGCATTCCATGTCAACTGTGGTAATGGTGTTGTCTGCAACGTTGTATGGAATCCGATGTTCTCGAACGGCACTGATGAGAGGTATAGAATTGATGTTCCACCGACTTCATTTTCTCCATAGATCTTATGAACATATTTATCGGGTTCAGCGTTAATGCGTTCGTATGCTTCCTTCAGTAAATCGTCCCTGTCACCAAACTTCGTTGCACCTGTCGGGCAGGCTTCGGAACATGCAGTTGGTAAACCCTTGGCAAGACGTTCGTGACACATGATACATTTATGCACACGTGGATAGGTGCTTGACCATTCGTATCGCGGAACCTGGAACGGACACGCCTGCATACAATATCTGCAGCCGATGCATTTATCCACCTCGTAGATAACCGGGCCTTCAGATTTCTTCGTTAAAGCACCAACCGGACAGACAGAAGCACAGGTCGGGTCATCACAGTGTTGGCACATACGACGGACGAACACACCATCATATTCTTGGAGAGCTGTATAAGCAGTCGGCGATAAAGTTTTTTCTTCATCACCGGAAAGTTTATTCACTTCCTTACACGCTACTTGACAAGCATTACAGCCGACACAGAGTGTAAGATCAATTAACATTGCTTTTTTCTTTAGCATATCGTCCTCACCTTAATCTACAAGAAGAAATTGGTTCTCAAATTGTTTGCATTGTTCTTTGTTCAAATTCTTGAACACCCCAGGTGCGATATCTCCTCCATCTTGCATATATGCTGGAATCGGCGCAGACACATGAGCAAAAAAATCACGCAATCGACC
>JANXZD010000223.1 GCA_025355705.1 Bacteroidota bacterium
GTGCTGCAAACCCGTTTTCATCTGAACCAGCACAAGTGATCGCAAGAAACTTAGGAAGCTTTATAAATTATGATCCAATCGATGCTCAGGTTAATATTGATCTGGATTTCGTGACACTTTCTGTTGAAAAAACGAATAATGTTTGGGGAGCAGGAGAACAAGGAAACATCATTCTATCCGACAAAGCTCCCTCATATCCTCAGATAAAAATTCGAGCTCGTCTTGGTGAGAACATCGACTTTACATATATCCACGGTTGGTTATATTCTGACCTTATTGATTCACTTCGTTCATATCAAGTTCCAGATGTTTCCGGTTCGCTCGGTTTTCGTCGTGTAAATCGCCAAAAATATATTGCCGCTCATATGATTGAATTCACTCCATGGAATGGTGTAGATCTTTCTATTGGGGAATCAGAAGTATACGGCAGTCGAAGTCCGGAATTATTGTATCTCATACCAATTATGTTCTTTAAAGCTGGAGAACACTGGATGAACGACACTGATAATTCTCAAATGTTCTTTTCGGCTGATTTGAATTTTGTCAAAAATCAAAATTATTATTTGTCATTTTTTTTGGATGAATTTTCTACGGAAGATTTTGCAAGGGCTGATCGTCAGCGTAATCAATTGGGATTTACGGTTGGGACCAAAATGTATGATCTATTATTCGCAGATTCAAAATTAATGATAGAATATACCCGAATGAATCCATGGGTATATAATCACAAATTTTCTGACGATACATTCCAAAGCCACAATATCAATTTAGGTCATTGGATCGGCCAGAATGCTGATTTATTTTCGATTGGTTTTAATTATAAACCCATTCGCAGCTTGGAGGTTGGTGTGATCTTTGAATCACTTCGTAAGGGAGGAAAGGATTCAACCATTTTCCAATATCGACTACCAACGCCGACATTTTTATATTCCCCCTTAACAAAACAACAGACATTTGGAGTTGTAGGGACTTATGAGCCAATGCGAGATTTTACAATTGATTTCAGGATATTACAAAGTCGTTTTACAACCCAAGTGACAACAACGAGTTATTCGTATACTAATAATCCCAATGAATATTATATCGTCCAGGACTATGCAAAAAAGTGGGATATTTTCATTGGAATGCGCTATAATTTTGATTGAAGTTAAACTTTCTTGACAGTTCTATTGTCAAAAGTTTATGAATGAATGAATAATCCTGACGAACTTAAGTTAATTCAAGACTTTAATAATGGTAACGAACAAGCGTACAATCAATTAGTCCTTCGTTACAAAGAAAAGGTTTATTGGATTGTTCGGCGGATGATTCATGATCATGATGATGCGGATGATATCACGCAAAATGTCTTCATAAAAGCATACCAGTCGTTACGATCGTTCAAGGGAGATTCAAGTTTCTATACCTGGATATATAGGATCGCGATCAATCTATCGTTGAACGAGATCCGAAGAAAAAAATTCCATAAGATATTTTCGATCGATGAAGAAATACATCAGATAAGTTCTTCCGATGAGCTGCCGATAGAAGTGATGGTACGAGAAGAACGTTCCCGATTGATTGCAGCTGCAATTGAACGATTACCGGATAAACAAAAAAAAGTTTTTTTACTTCGCTACTATGAAGAATTGCCATATGAAGATATTGCAAAAATTCTGCATACGAGCGTTGGTGGCTTAAAAGCAAATTATTTCCACGCTGTGAAAAAGATAGGAGAGTATTTGAAAAATGAACGAGAATAAAGTCCATGAACGCCTGATCGATTATATTGAGGGGAATATTCCTCACGAGGAAAAGGTTGAAATTGAATCGCTCCTAAAAAAATCGCCACAGATGCAAAATGAATTGGATCTCATTCAAGCAGTGTTTACTGAGTTGAGGCATACTTCGGATGAAAATGTGCCAACTCATTATTTCACAAACTTTCTTCCACGCCTTCGTGAACGATTAGAATCTGGTAAAATTCATTCGCCATTCTTCATTCCAGAGTGGTATCGTTTGTTCACGACACCCCTTGTAGTATCGGCAATCGTTTTATTGATTGCGATAATGTATCAATCCTTTAAACCAGAAGAATTATATTCACCAATTTATTCTATGGTGAACAATATGGAACGAGCTGAAATTAATTCTATAGTCGATGATACACCGGATTTTATATCAAGCCCAGGAATTATTCGCAATACCGAAAATCTTCTCGGTGATATTTCGAATGCTAATGTTATAGAATCAAAATTTACAGAAGAGTTACTGGTTCTTGATGTCTCTTCGTATCAATCTGAACATGAGTTAATTTCAGATATGGGTGATAAAGAGATAGAACAGGTACTGGATCGTTTAGATAAACCAAATGTACAATAGACAATAGGAGCTATGATGAGATATTTGTTTGTAATGATTTCATTTATCATTTTTATTGTAATGACCTGTATCGCACAACCGCCCGAAGGTTTTGGAGAAGGGAAGAAACGTCCATCTGAGCGTTTGGAAAGATATAAGAAGGTACAAATGATCGAGATGTTGAAACTCGACGAAGAAATGGGTCTAAAACTTATCAATCGGTATAATAATCACCGAAAAAATATCCAACAATTAGAAAAAGAGCGTGGAGAATTGATGGACAAAATTGAGTCTCAGGTTCAATCCTCTGTTGCTGATGCTGAATTTCAAAAGTCATTCAGTGAGCTAATTGATATTGAGCGAAAAATAACAGATACTCGCAAAAAATATTTGGAAAGCTTGAAAGAAATATTTTCAAATAAACAAATTGCAGAATATCTCATTTTTGAACGAAATTTCATGAAAGATCTTCGAAACGTTGTCAATGATGTTCAAAAACAACGAATGAGAAGAGATTGAGAGCCGTGTTATGTGATGTTCTAAAAGGCGGGTCTTTTGTCCCGCCTTTTTTTGTTTTTTGCTTCTTCTATAATTAAACGATATATTTTTACGTGAAAAAAGAAGATTACCCAATATATCTTGATTATAGCGCCACAACCCCCATCGATCCCAGTGTGTCTTCGGTGATTGAATCACATTATCGTAATACTTATGGTAATGCATCATCAATTCATTCTTATGGAAGAATCGCAAAGGTTATCCTGGAGGAAAGTCGAGAAATCATTGCGGGAAGTATTGGAGCCGAACCATCTGAAATATTTTTTACGGCAGGTGGAACAGAATCTGATAATCACGCACTGATTGGAACAGCATTTGCTCAACGAAGAAAATATGGGAAGGATCATATCATTGTATCCTCAGTCGAACATCATGCAGTTTTGGATTCTGCTAAGTATTTAATGAGTCATGGTTTTCGAGTAACCCATATCACTGTTGATGAACATGGGATCATTTATACTGCGAACATTGAAGAACAAATCAACGATAAAACAGCATTAGTCTCAGTGATGCATGCAAATAATGAGACTGGTGTCTTACAACCAATTAGGGAAATTGCGAAGTTGGTAAAAAAAAACAGGACTGTTTTTCATTCCGATACAGTTCAAACAATAGGAAAGATCCCGGTAAAGGTGGATGAGCTTGGAATGGATCTGTTAGCAATATCTGCTCATAAAATCTATGGACCAAAAGGAATCGGCGCGATTTATATCCGTAAAGGAACCGATATCGATGCCTTATTGCACGGAGGGTCACAAGAACGGAATAATCGTGCAGGCACAGAAAACATTCCCCTGATCGCTGGTTTTGCTAAGGCAATAGAATTAGCTCAAAGAGGTCAGGAAGAATTATTTCATCATGTTGAAAAGCTCCGCTCATTATTGAAAGAAATTATCCAAAATACCGTTCGTGATGTAATTTTTAATAGTACCGAAGAACATTCAATTCCACATATACTCAATGTTTCACTCGATTCTTCAACTTACATTATTGAAAGTGAATCATTGCTGTTGAATATGGATTTGAAAGGGGTTGCTGTTTCAAGCGGCTCTGCTTGCACATCCGGAAGCGTACAACCCTCGCATGTACTTCTGGCAATGGGGCGCGATCCGAAGACGACGCAGG
>JANXZD010000269.1 GCA_025355705.1 Bacteroidota bacterium
TTGCTCTTGTTGATCAAGACGGCGACGGTATTTGTGATAACGTAGGCACACATCAAGGACAGAAGATGGGAAAAGGAAAGGGTAATGGACCGAAAGATGGTACAGGATTCAAAGGTAATGGACCAAAAGATGGAACAGGCAATGGCAGCGGTAATTGTACCGGAACGGGTGTTTGCGATGGGACAGGGTCAAAAGGGAGCATGAATCGTGGCGGTAAGAAATAAATGATCTTCTGTGTATGGAAAGTGTGAGCTCTCCATACACTCAAATCGTCAAATTAAAATCAATTACAAAATAACTGAGAGTTTTATATGATTCTTTTGAAATTCAAGCAGGCAATAGTGATAGCGATTCTACTGATCAGTCAAACAATAGGTGCTCAAACATCGCAGGCATCGGGACAACAGAAAAAGAAGGAAAAATCATCAGTTGTGTCCATAAAAGATCTCAATGCAAATGGAATTGACGATGCAAAAGAAAATGAACGATCAAGAAAAATGCCAATGGCAAGAATGCACGATCAATTTATAGACACTAACGGCGACGGAATCTGTGATAATCGCGAACAAGGATTAGGATTTCGTCGTGGGAAAATGGAAACAGGAAAACAACCAGGCAAACGCCAACAAGGAAAACAAAAATGAAAACGATCAAATCAATTATCGCCCTAGTAATTATTGCGTTGTTTGTATTCGGACAACCACTTACTGCTCAATTCAATATTCGGTCCACGTTAAGCACAATGGCTGATGACAATGTGAATAATAATGCTCTCCAATTAAAGAGCAATGTCACAACATTAAATCTTAATAGCGGATATTCCTGGGAAAATGAAAATAATTATACAAGCTTATATTACGACGGTTCGTTCACGTATTATGAATCTTTTTTGCAACGGACAAATCATTTTCATTCAGTTGATGTGGAATTCATTCAACTCTATGGCGAGGAGGATCAAAATATTCTTACAGCAGGCGGATTACTTGGAACAAGTATCAATCGTGATGATTTTGTGATATTCGATCATTCACAGCTTTCAGGATTTATGAATTACAAATATTTTTTGAATGATTGGCTGATCAATAAGATTGGTTACTCAGTTAAAGCAATAAGCTTTTCTTCTTTGAATGATTTTAGTTTTACCGAACATGTAATATTTGTTCACGCAGCGTTTGCTGCAACATCAACAACAACCGCAATACTCCAAGCTGACCTTGGAACAAAATTTTATTCTTCAACCCCGTCGGGATCTTCATCATCCATGAGAAAAGGGTCACTATCGTCGCTGATGCCGAGTGTTACACAATTAACAGGAATGGTTAAACTTGGTCAACGTATCACTGATGAATTAGGAGTGAGTATAACGGAACGATATCAATGGAACATCCAAAAACAGACTCGGTATCTTAGTTCTGATTATGGATTTATTTCAGATGACGAGCTGTTTGATGACCACTATGGATATGAAGGTTTTCATACAAATGCCGCAATAACATCACTACTTTCGGAATCGATTACATTAAAGTTGTCAGGTGGGTTACAAAACAAACTGTATTCATCACTTTCAGCTTATGACTTGAGTGGAAATGTAGTTGCAGACCAACGAATTGATGCTCGTATGTATGGCAACATTCTTCTGCAAAAAGAATTTGTCGATCTTGGGTTTAACCTAAAAACATCAATGGATGTTATTAGAAATATTTCAAATGATGCATACTATGATTATAGTAATAATGCAATCACCGTTGAATTATCAGTTCCGTTTTGACCCACATATTTGCAATAACTGGATTGGCTTCGTTTTTCGTATCTTAGTAATGCATCTTATTGTTATTAGACGGCATCATATATGAAAAACAGCCAACTCTAGTGAATATCCTCTCAAATATCCAACCTCGTTACATCATTGCTGTAACTTTCAGTATCGCAGTATTGATGTTTGTTTCCGCATACATTGAACTTCGGCAAAGTAAAGAAGAGTTGTTCCATCTATTAGAAGAGCATTCAGTTTCTCTTGCTGAAATTGTGGAACGAAGCAGTTCAAATATCGTTTTATCATCGGACTATATTGAACAACAACTTGTCGAACGTCTTTACAATAACGCAACATTTATTGCTCGAATGGACAGTGCAAACACTTTAACGCAGACTGAACTTGCCCGCATTGCTGCCGAAAACAACATATTTCGAATTCATATTTTTGACTCTAAAGGGAAAAGAATTGCCACCAGTCTTACCCCATTTGGGTATGGTTTAGCAATGCGTGATCAAAATATGTCTTCTCCGGTGTTTGCTCCAATTTTGCGTGGAGAGACAGATCGTATGATTATTGGATTCAAAGAATCACGGTTTATAGATGGAAAGAGATTTGCAGTTGCCGTGAAACGGTCAGCCCCGCATCATGGAGCAATCGTTCTTACACTCGATGCAAAAGAAATAACAGAATTCCGGAAGAAGATTGGTATAGGTCGGCTCATCAATGATCTTAGTAATAATAGTGGAATTGAATACGTTGTGCTGCAGGATAGTGCGGGGATCATTGCCGCCACACTTGGGATCACCAAAATGTCGAGAATCGATAATGATACGATTCTACGTGATGCCTTAAAAAATGATTCTACAGTTACTCGTCAAATAATATTTATGGATCGTGAAGTATTTGAAGTGGTGCGTGCGTTAACAATTGATCAGTCCATCGTTGGTCTTTTGCGCATCGGAATTTCAATGGATGAAATTCGTTCTGTTGAAAGCCGGATGTGGCGCAGAATGATTGTTATGTCGATCGTGTTTATTTTCATCGGGGTTGTTCTTTTCACTGCTATCATTATAAATCAAAATTATCAGTTAATGTCAAACAAATATCAACGGGTGCAAATGTTCACTGAAAATATTCTTCATTCAATGCAGGATATGGTGATAACATTTGATGATCTAAAACGAATAACCATCTTTAATCAACGGGCGGAAGTATTTTTTGGAATCTCCTCGGAACGTATTTTAGGAAAAACGATTGAAGAGATTCCTAACGGGTTACGGAATTCATTCAGAACCTTCATTGGAATTCAGCAAAACACATCGCAGGACCATGCCGTAGTTGTTAATGGCAGGGAATATACTCTTTCTATTTCTCTATCGAAAACTGCAAAAAGTAACGGCTCAACGGAAAGCCAGACAATATTGATCAAAGACCTTTCTGAGACTAAACGATTGGAACGTGAGATACAACGAAAAGAAAAACTTTCCGCGATGGGAGAGCTTGCCGCAGGAGTTGCCCATGAAATCAGGAATCCGCTCAATGCAATTTCAATGATCGCGCAACGGTTTGATAAAGAATTTTTGCCAAAAAAAGGATTGAAAGAATACAAAGAGCTTACCGGAGTTCTCAAAAAAGAATCTGTTCGTGTGAATGGGATTATCCAACAATTTTTAATATTCGCCAGACCGAAACAAATTAAACCAACGAGTGTTTCGTCATTACTATTGATGAATCATCTTTCCGCTTTATTTCAATCGCAGGCGAAAGAAAAAAACATTACGTTTTCATTTCAGACTGAAGACGTTTCATTTTTTATCGATTTCGAACAAATGACTCAAGCGATACTAAATCTTTTGCAAAATGCTTTGGATGCTACTCCAAAAGGAGGGGTGATCTCTCTTTCTTTGGTTAAGAAAAGCAATGAAGTGAGAATTGAAATCGTTGATTCCGGAACAGGCATAGATCCTAAGTTACTGGAAAAGATATTTGACCTTTATTTCACCACAAAATCGAATGGCACCGGAATGGGACTTGCTATCACACAGCAAATTATTATGCAGCACAAAGGTTCTCTTTCTGTAAGAAATAACCAGCCCCACGGCACAGTCTTTTTAATTGTCATTCCAATCGTTGTTGCTTCGTAAATAAATTAATTAATAATTTAAATACCTGCTATTCAATGATTAAGTACAATTTTTTGGGATGGCTATTAGTTAATAAGAACCAATACTAAATTAAGCATAAAACACAACAATTATCTTCGTAAAATAAATTAGTTGTTATTACAGATAAATATATCTGATTGACTCTGTAAGCGAGAGAAAAATGTTATGTTTATTATTGCTCTTCTGTGCTTCATTACCTACCTTCTTGCAATATCAATGATTGACGTTCGAGAAATGATTATTTTGAATGCTGGTGATCGATACCCTCTGGATTACAGATATCCCCAAAGGTGTTTAATTTCAGAATTGTTTCTCTTTATGTAAATTAAACTGTATCTTTTCAACCAGACTGAGTTCGTGCAAGGATGAATAATTCTTTATGGAAATTTGTATGGAAAGACATTAACAAATATTTTTTAATTTGGGATGATAATCTATTAGAAGGGCAATGATGAAAAAACAAATTTACTGTGTATGTATAGTTCTGTTACTATCGTATGGATGTTCTCAACAGCCAGTCATCTTAGTCTTAAGAGATGCACCTCAAAATCCCTCATTTATTGTGATTCCACCGAATGATTTTCTGTCGGAAGTTCATTTTGCAAGTGATGTTGAAGGAGTTTTGATCAAATCCGGAGCAAAGGTTCTTCGCAGACCTGCCGGAAAAGCAGGAGAAAAAGCTTCATTAATTGGGAAAAATTTACCAATAAATAAAGAAACCTCCGATCAAGGAATTATTGTTACTGAATCATATAGGGATATTGATGAATTTACCTCAGATTATTTAATTGAAACATTTGCAGAATATCGACAATTGAAGTTTACGAATTGTAAAACAAAAGAAATAGTTTCAATTTTTACTATTGAAAAAGATTCTTATGATCGTGACGATTTGTCTCAGCAAAACAGTGTGATTGAGGAGTTTGTTAAAAAAATAATGAGCAAGAGTAAATCGACTCAACAGGTAAGTCCTTCAAAGAAGTAATCTCTATGGATAGAAGATTGTGAGATAGGTCAATCGTAATCAAAAGCCCTTTGCAATTGAATTTTAGTTTCACTACAGTGTTACAATTCTTTTCCCACCGAAATGCTCTGATATATTATTTATCGAATTGCATATTTGAATTTAATATTATTACAAATAGAAACAGTCATATTAATTTAAAATCACACCTCAGGAGATCGTTATGGTCACTTCAATTACCAATATCCGACGTAATATATTACGATATATCGTAGCTGGAATCGTATGCATATTAATACTTGGTACATTTGCTGTTGCACAAAACTTACAAGTTGCAACTGCTACCGTAAAACTATCCGATCTTGATAACAATGGATATGCAAACTTAGGCGACAAAATTACTCCCATTCAAATTTACCTTGATGGTGTTCCAAACGATGGAACTGATTCAATCCATGTCGGAATCGTGTTTGGATATTATGGAAGTGTTGATACACTATATCTTACAAAATCGGGAGGATCTGCAGGAGGTGGGAAAGGAAACAATGTATTTGCAAGTTATACCGGCGGCTCAAATTTTATTACGGCCCCAGCTATATCACCCGGGTTAAATGGAATCAATGCAAGTGCTGCCACCATTCCTTCAAATGGTATTTTTAGATTTTTATTATTTAAAAAGACCGCTGCGCCAATTTCAGCAAGTGCGGGTGCAAAAACAATTTTACAAACAATAGATGTTAAACTCGTCAGTGATGGATTATCACCGGCGTTATTCAATAATATCGTAGACAATATCGTTCCAGCTACACCTGTGAGCGATTCTCTGACCATTACCGACAATTCACCAACTGCATTTCGTGCAGGTGTCGGAGACGTTATTAATTTAAGAGTTGACACATTGGGTACGGGTGGATTTATCACCGCATATGCTCAGTTTAATACGAATACTGATCGTGATAACGCCGGTGTTCTCAGCACGGCATTACTTCCGACACAAAAACTTGGTAGTGGCGCAACGCAGACTGGTTTTTTAAATAATTTGAAACAACTTAACGGAACAACTTCCTTTACCTCGACATTGACGTTAAATCGCGGAAGTTTAGATATTCCACCAGCAACATCGAATCTAGGTTTGCGGTATTATATTGTTGATGCAGCGGGTAATGTTAATGGTCCTATTCTTTTCGAAAATTCTCCCAAAGCAATTGATAATACCGTAAGCGATCTGTTTTCATTAAGCGGGACTGATTCTTTGGTTACCGTTTCAGATAGTTTGACCGATCTTACAACTGATGGTATTATCGTTTCCGGAGGATTAGAATCGTATATCGTTGGAAGCAAAGTAGTGTTCAAATATACTGAACCTTCGCCCGGGAATGTTCAATCAGTCAATATTAACCTTACTCCATTCGGAATAGCATCAACACTTCCAATGACCTATAGCTATAAAACAGGTGGAGGGAATAAGGTCTTCTTAACAACTGTTCAAACATTTACTGTTACAACTACGGATGGAAACTTAAATACCATAAAACCATCATTGACCATTACTGATAGTGCCGGAAATATTTTCAGCGGCGGTGTTGGTTCATTTGCCTCCATCAGGAGAGTCGATCTTATACCTCCTGGAAATTTTACTGTGACACCAATTTTTACCGATAATAGTACGGTTCCCAATAATATTGCTAACCCCAACGACCTCATTAAATTTACAATCTCTAATCTCAATTCTGATGCTGATGGTTATAGAATAATGGCGAACAAGCCGAATATTCGTACATCTTGGACTGCATCTCAGAGAGACTTGAACGCCGGATCATTTCCCACAACGGGTTCTATAAATACAGGTGCGGTTCCGGTCGCCGGCGTTTATACAACAAGTAATACATCTGTATCGTCATATACACCAACATCAAGCCCTGCAGGTTTAGATATTGCAGCAAATTCTGCTTCTGGTTTAGCAACAATTGTTGTTCGTGATGAAGCAGGTAACGAAGCCACAGCTACAACAACAATTCCTGTGGCGATCAATAATATTGTTCCTAATCCTGCACAAACAGCAACAGTTACTTTGAGCAACGATGTAAATGCTAATGGCATTGCCAATATCGGTGATTCGTTATTGTTTACTATTTCGGGAAGTGGTGTCGATAATGCAGTTAAAGATGCCTATATCCAAGTTTTATCAAGGCAATTTGGTAATGTGGGACAGCAAATTTATAATAATGTAGATCATCTTGGTACTAACTTAGGTGATGCTGATGGTGGTAATGTGCGTCCGGATTGGATCAAATTGACGAGAGTTTCAGGTAATTTTATCGGAAAGATTCCCGTCATTCGCGATCTCAATAACGAAACGACATATCTTTCTGCTCTTGCCAACACGCAAATATTTAGCTACCTGTTGGTCGATTCTGCCGGAAATAATTCAGGTATACAATCTACGACTACTTTGGCACAAGCATTTGACAATAAAGTCAACGATCTCTATACGATAGTTGGCGTTGACACAACGGTCGCTGTAGTTGATAGCTTAACGGATGCTACGACGGATGGTATTGGTGGAGCATACATTCTAGGGACAAAAATAAAATTTAAATATACAGAACCTGTAGTTGGTAATGTTTCAAGTGTCACTATTGATCTGTCTGCGTTTGGCGGCGGTTCTTCTGTGAATATGCCTTTGAATAGTACAGATGGTACCGGTTTAAAAACTTTTGCCACTACCCTTACTCTTGCAGCTGCAAACACGGATGCAGTTCTCAATACTCTTCGACCAAGACTTACGGTTATTGATGTATCGGGAAATACGTATAATGGTTTTGCTAAAATCAATACAGCACTTAATGTTGATCTTATTCGTCCTTCAAGCGGAACATTATCTGTTGCATTAAGTTTACCGACAGAATCGACTACACCGAATAATGTTGCCAATGCTGGTGAGGCGCTACGTGCAGTTATTAGCGGTTTGAATGTGGACGATAACGCTGGGGGTGGATATCGGATATTTGCATACAATCCCAACATCAACATAAATTTTACCGGCGCACAACGGAATTTAATAACAAGTACTTTTCCTACCACTGGCGTAGTTGATGGCGGTGGTTTTCAAACAGTTGTAACATCCAACGATCCCATACAAACAAATAGTGGTAACTGTGTTGTTGGATCTTACAATACTATTTCGGCACCCGCAGGATTAAATATTGCTGCGAATGTAAACTCCGGCAGAACATTATTTATCATTCGTGATGATGCCGGAAACGAAGATACAGTTTCGGCAGTCATGCCATTTGCTGTGGATAATATTATCCCTGCAACACCACAAACAGCAACATACACATTACAGTATGATGCAAATGGAAAT
>JANXZD010000420.1 GCA_025355705.1 Bacteroidota bacterium
TGATGAATTGTGTTTCCCTTGTTTCCATAGATAAGAATCAAAAAAAGGTTTTTGTCAAAAAGAGGAAGATTCGCCACCAATATACAAAAAAAACCACAATTTTTGATGGCATATAACTTGCTAATTATAAATATAGCTATGACGATTAAAAATAAAGACAATCCAATCTATCCTATTGGAACTACCGCCCGAATACTTGGCGTATCGGTTCAAACTCTTCGGCTGTATGAAAGCGAAGGCTTGATCATGATAACAAAGACCGAGGGAAACCAGAGAATCTATTCAGATTCTGATATTGAACGACTTCGGTGTATTCGGAAAGCGATCAATGAAGATAAGATCAGTGTTGGCGGAATGAAACGTATTCACGGAATGATCCCATGCTGGGATATTATCAAATGCTCTTCAGAGGAACGAAACGAATGTCCCGCATACAAGAATCATCTCGGAGGTTGTTGGACATATAAACATAAACATTCCGTTTGCGCAGAACTTGATTGCAGATTATGCGAAGTGTATAAACGTTCCAGCGATTGCGGACATATAAAAGAAATGATCACAAAATTAACAATAGAACAACTCAACCAACACTCCTCGGTGCGTGATGAAGTCGTTACGGGAGTTGTTTCTTGAGAAATATTTTTTCATGAATATTTATATAGTCATCTATTATGAAACGATTCATCATTCCCATGCTCGCAATGGCAATCATTGCTCTCATTTTTATAGCAACAATCACTAAAAAAGAAGCAGAATCAACGCCCCTTGCAGAACTGAAGACGAAATTCAAAAAGGAAAAACCTTCGGTCGATCATTCAAAATTCTCCCAACTGCAGAAAAAATTTGTTAAGCCGCAGGATGTCACTGCCGCATGTATTGACTGCCATAACGAACGCCACACGGAAGTGATGAAATCCTCCCACTGGAATTGGGAACGCGAAGAGTACATTGAAGGGCGAGGCATTCGTTATGTCGGCAAAAAAAATATTCTAAATAATTTTTGCATTGGTATTAATACCAATGAACAAAGCTGCAACAAATGTCACATCGGATATGGCTGGGGAGATAAGAATTTTGATTTCTCCAACGCTAATAATGTTGACTGCCTTGCATGCCACGATAACAGCGATACATACGTAAAGAAATCATCGGGAGCAGGAATGCCCGATGCCGCAGTCAATCTTGCGTTCGTTGCACAGCATGTCGGCAGACCGACAAGATCCAATTGCGGAACGTGCCACTTCTTCGGCGGGGGAGGCAACAATGTGAAACACGGAGATCTTGAAAAAGCATTGTTCGACACTCATCGCGACGTTGATGTTCATATGGGAACTGATGGAGCTAATCTTGATTGCGTGGATTGCCATAAAACAGAAAAGCATCAGATGCTCGGAAAAGTATATTCCCTCTCTTCAATGAACCGCAATCGTTCAACCTGCGAGCAATGTCATACCGAAACCCCGCATTCGAATAGTGTCATCAACGAGCATACCGTGAAAGTTGCATGCCAAACATGCCACATTCCGGAATATGCAAAAGTGAATTCGACGAAAATGGAATGGGATTGGTCCACAGCGGGAAAATTGAATAATGGCGAGCCATACGAAATTAAAGATTCGCTTGGAAATATCGTTTATGCATCCATTAAAGGTTCGTTCATTTGGAGGCGGAATGTAAAGCCGGAATATATCTGGTTTAACGGAACAGCATCGCATTATCTTACCGGTGACACGATCAGCGCCGATTCTCCGATCCAAATGAATACACTTCATGGAAGTTATGATGATCCTGATTCAAAGATCATTCCTGTCAAGATCCATCGCGCTAAACAACCGTACGATCCAATAAATAAATTGGTAATCCAGCCAAAGACATTTGCAAATGAAAAGGGCGAAGGCGGATTCTGGAAAGATTTTGATTGGCAAACATCAATCCAGCATGGAATGGATTATATAAACTTGCCATACAGCGGACAATACACATTTGCAAAGACAGAAATGTATTGGCCGATCAATCATATGGTCTCTCCAAAAACAAAGACCGTACAGTGCAATGAATGTCATACGCAAAAGAATAGCAGAATTGCCAACCTGAAAGACTTCTATATTCCCGGCCGAGATCAGAATGCTGCAGTGGAAATGTTCGGATTTGGAACGATTATTCTTTCGTTAATTGGAGTGAGCATTCACGCTGTTATGAGAATTATATCAAAAAAGAAAAACTAACAAGAAGATTTTTCAAATCTTAGCGATTAGGAAAATCTCAACAAAGGATAGTATGAAAAAAATATTAGTCTATAGTCGCTTTAACCGGTTCTGGCATTGGATGCAGTCCATGTTGATCTTCTTCCTTGCGCTTACGGGATTCGAAATTCACGGTTCACTTAATTTTTTCGGATTCGAGCAGGCAGTGACCTTCCACAACTTCGCAGCGATCTTGTTCCTTGTATTGATCGGTCTTGCGATCTTCTGGCATTTCACCACCGGCGAATGGAGACAATATCTTCCAACGCGCCAGCACTTACGCGCGCAGATCGAGTATTATATCACAGGCATTTTTCGTAACGCGCCACATCCAACAAAAAAGACAGCACTGACAAAATTAAATCCATTACAGCGCTTGGTCTATCTAGCATTAAAGATCCTTGTCATTCCAATCATGGTCTTTTCCGGATTGTTGTATATGTTCTATCGGTATCCTCAATCTGCGGGCATTCAAAGTTTAAACATTGAAAGTTTAGGAATAATTGCAATTCTACACACAATCGGAGCGTTTTTTCTTATCTCATTTGTCATCGTGCATGTATATTTAATCACCACGGGACATTCACCAACATCAAATTTGAAAGCAATGATCACCGGATATGAAGAAATAGAAAATGAAAAAACAATTGATCACCATACCGAACATGCTGTATCTTCGGAGAATGTATTAAAGGCTGCAAAATGAAAACAACATATATGAATCCATACCTTGCAGGATTTTTGCTCGGAATAACATTGCTTGCTACAATCGTTATCACAGGACGTGGATTGGGTGCAAGTGGTGCGATAAAAAGCGCAGTTGTGGCAGCGGTGAGCACTATTTCACCGAATCACGCACACGAATCAAAATTCTATTCAGAGAATCTCAAATCGCTGCACGACAATCCATTAAAAGCATGGCTTGTGTTTGAAGTGCTCGGAGTGATCATCGGCGGATTTCTTTCCGGCGTTGTTTCCGATCGATTGAATTTTGTAACCGAACGTGGACCACACATCACCAATACAATGAGGCTTGGTTTTGCATTGATCGGCGGGTTGCTTTTTGGATTGGGAGCACAATTCGCCCGCGGATGTACAAGCGGCGCGGCGTTGAGCGGAATGGCAGTCCTTTCTACCGGCGGTATCATTACGATGATGGCCATTTTCGGATCCGGTTATGCGGTTGCATATTTTTTTCGAAAACTATGGATGTAATCACAAACGTCATCCTGACGAATGTCAGGATCTAGATGCCGACACAAGTTCGGCATGACGAATAAAAAAATTGAATTGAGGCTTTTATGTTTCCATTAGTTCCAAATCTTATCAGCGACGAATTGAATCTTATCGTTGCATTGGTCATCGGCATCGCATTCGGATTTATTCTTGAACAAGCCGGATTTTCTTCCTCACGAAAACTTGCCGGTGTTTTTTACGGCTACGACTTTACAGTACTTCGCGTGTTCTTTACTGCAGGGGTAACTGCAATGAGCGGAGTTATCATTCTTGGATATCTTGGCTGGCTTGATATTGATTTTGTTTACATCAATCCAACATTTCTTCAGTCGGCAATTCTTGGCGGCGTTATTATGGGATTCGGATTCATCATCGGCGGATATTGCCCCGGAACAAGCATTGCAGGAATGGCGATCGGCAAGATCGATGCAATGTTCTTCGTTGCAGGCGGATTGATCGGCGTTTTTTTGTATGCAGAAATGTATCCCTGGTTTGAAGGAATCTCAAATGCAACCGCACTTGGAAATATCCGCATCTTCAATTCAATCGGAATTTCACAAGGATTATTTGCGTTGATAATGATCGCTGTTGCTGTCGGAGCATTTATCATGACGACAATGATCGAAAAGAAAGTAAATCCAGAAGGACCTGCAAAATCATTCAACAATACGTACCATCGTCTTGCAGGTGTTGGTGTTCTTACGGTTGGAATTGCACTTCTCTTTTTACCGGATTATAAAGAACGATTGTTCACTAAAGTATCAAACGAAGAATTTCTTCATTCTCATTCCGTAAAAGAAATGACTGCGGATGAACTTGCATTCCGTATCATCGATAAAGATCCTAAATTGACGATCATTGATGTTCGATCATCGAGTGAATTTTCAACAATGACACTCCCCGGATCAATCAATATTGAACATAAACAGATCTTCCAAAAAGAATTCAGTGAAGTTCTCGGACAACGTCATAAGAAAAAAGTTTTCATTGCAAATAACGAAAACGAAGAACGTACTGCGGCTTTGATCACTCAAGAATTAGATTATGATAATGTCTACATTTTATGCAATGGACTTCCTTCATTCATGAACACGATCATTCGTTTGGAACCGGAAACGAATGAGTGTTCATTTGCATCCACATCAAATGGAAATGTTCACAATCAAATAGTGAAACTTGATGCAAAACAAGCGATTGACACGGAACGGTTTCGAACGAAGGCGAGTGTTACTATTGCCGCAATGATAAAAGAGGCAAAAAATTCAATGACAAAACCGACAAAACTGATTAAGAAAGTCGCTGGAGGCTGTTGAATGAGCAAAGACGCAGAATCATTATCAGTTCTGCGTCTTTGTCTTTACGTATTGATACATTAGAATTTGGGTATGTAAGATTCGTTATATCAATATGTTTCCGAATGCTGTTTTACTTTTCCTCGGAACAAATAAAAAATATACCCGAAATATCCGAACGCCGTGCTTCCAAGAGTAAACGAACTATCCCAGAATGTTTTCCACATCGGATTGTCTATGTGATGATGCAGTTCTATACCAAGTCCGTGCAGTATTAGCCACAATACGATGATGAGAGAAAGATAAAACCCGCTGAAACTTGACGTATATAGAAGCGAAATTGCAAAATATTTTTTGAACGCCTGCTCGAAACATTACACCTTTTAATGTAATACATTTTATTGAGAAGAGTATACTTTTGCGATAGTTTCTTTAAAGCGATATGGTGGCAGGAATAACTCTGTTTCTAAATGTTGAAAGGATTCAAAAGTGCACTATGAATTCCATGACACTACCAACGAGTTCGGGAAAGAAAATTACGGGCGACTAACAATATTCACCTGGCTGAATTTAGATATCTAATTGGCAGGTTTTTCATCTAATTGATTCGGCTGTAGTTGTTCAAATAAGGATTTGTCACTATTCTTCACAAATCTTTCGAACGATATAAAACTTGTAAGAATGACAATGTAGACGATAACTCCTAATAACAAACCCATCACGCCTCCTGTTTTTAGTTGCAAATCGATTTATTTATGTAACTATATGGATATATAAATCAGCAAATCCTATGCCATTGTAAAAAAAGGAATTAATTAGAAGTGGTCTCAAAAATGGAATATTTATTATAGCCTTTGTTATTCCCGCGGATTTTTGGCAGAAATCCATTTTACTGGACTCCCGACAGAAGTTCCGTTTTTTGTTCCGCTTTCAGAATACCGAAAGCGCGGAATGCAAAAGCGGCAAATCCCGCATTGAGCGGAATCCGAAAAGCGGGACATTCAGGAGTGACAGAGGTGTTTTTGAGATGGTTTCTAATAATTTGCTCACCCATTCAACGTATTCGATCCGCTTTGTAGAATATCCAAATCGTGTACGTTAAACTATAAAATTAGTCTAATACTTCCTGCCGGTTCCGAAGGAACACCTTTGGCGACGGCGGCTCATTGCCCCTTTAGAATTTCATTCGAAATGACAAAGAGCAATTACATTTTCAGATGTTCCTAATAAATAGTTTGCTACGATCATTCCCTAACAAAATGATTCATTTCAATTGGAATCTCGAACGATATTTCAATCATACCACCGACAGCGTTTTCGTTACGCCAGGGAGACTGGTAAATAATTTTCTTCTTTCCATTTTTTTCAATTGTATAAACATTTGTACTGCCGGCGGACAACATTTCTTTTATTTTTGTTGATGCAGGCTCGGGATGACAGTCGAATACACTTTTACCTATTAAGTCTTTCCCCCCATCCCTTTCAAATATGTGTTCAGACTTCTCATTCATGTACATTATCGTTCCCTGTTTATCACAAACCGTAACCGCCGCACTAATTTCTTTTAGCCAATCCAAAATATTTCTCCTTTACATCATTGTTGAAAATAATATTTATTTTACAGCAGGGTCCGTTTTTACAAATTTGTTCATAGTCCACAATATTAGATAAAACAACACAAACCAAATTGAAATATCAATCGCGAAGCCAAGATATGTTGAGAAATTGTTCCTTGGATCAAAATTAAAAAACCAATATCCAACTCTGGTTAAAATAAATGTAATCAATATCGATACAAAGTTTTTACCTGTGTTTGTCATAGTTTACTTCCTTTCAATTTTTTGCAGAATGGATTGAGATTAAACTGTGTTGCAAACCTTATGTAGATAGTATTTATTCTACACTTATGAAGCAATATCTAAAACAGAGTATTCGTAATAAAAGAATAAATTCAATGTATTTACAATGCACAATGGTTGTTTAGACGGTAACTAAGAGTAAACA
>JANXZD010000279.1 GCA_025355705.1 Bacteroidota bacterium
CGGTAATTCTATCACTGCAGAAGTGATTGTGGAACCAATAATTATTATTGAATAAATAAATTATTTCTGTCATGCCCCAACGATCCTGTCGGGCATCCATACAATACCTGCCCCACGCAGGCGGGGATTCCCGCTAAAAGCACGCGGGGATGACAATGGAAAATAAAATTATGAACTACGGAATTTCAAAAACAGTTTCGCTTTCATTCGAACAAACGATTGAAAAGGTAACTGAAGAATTAAAAAAAGAAGGTTTCGGTGTTCTCACAACGATCGATATGAAAGAAACGCTCAAGAAAAAAATCGATGTTGATATTCCGCGGTATACGATCCTTGGGGCGTGTAATCCTCACTTCGCAAATAAAACGCTTCAGGTTGAAAAAGAGATCGGATTATTTCTTCCGTGCAATGTTATCGTCTACGAACAGAATAGTTCGATCACTGTTTCTGCGTTCGATCCAGTCGTTATGGATAAGATCGTCTCCAATCCTGCCCTTCAGCCACTTTCGGAAGAAGTCCGCCTAAAACTGCGGCGGGTAATAGCAGCGATGTAACGTCAGCTGCTTTCGGAAATTTTTATTTTATGCTGCATCAACTGCGCGATCTGCCCGGCCCGTGCCTTTGCCTCATCCGCTTTGCTTCCCGTAAATAATTCATCCACGGTTTGATTGAATAATCGCAGCCACACTTCAAAATGTTCTTCACTCAAACGATACCGCTTGTTCAGTGTAATATGTTGCATCATCGGATTTCCGGAATAAGAACGCCCATCCAAAAGAACGCTCTCCCAAAAATCGTACATCACCGGAAGATGATGGTCCCAATTCACATTGGCAACATCGTTGAAAATATGACCGATTACTGCCTCGACCTTCACCATATCATAGAATGAATTCACGAGCAATACAATGTCTTCTCGATGGGTTATTTCTTTTTTCATGAATATATTTTTTACTCTCACACTATAAATGAATAATCCCCGCCGTAAACGACGAGGATTATTGTTGTTGTGGAAATTTATTTCTTTAACTGTTGCACGCTGATCTTTGCAACAAAGGCAACCAGTGCTACAATTCCGATTGCAAAAATAGTGTCACCAAACACTCTCATCCAGCGAAAAGTGTGCATCACATCCGTTTGAAGGAATTCTGCGCTGCGGGCGTACCAATATCCATATTCTACCGAAGCCCACGTCTGCATCAATCCGACCGGCAATAAACTGAGTGTCACCATCGCAAACAATCCGATGTTGATCGACCAGAAAGAAAATCCGATCAACTTGCTGTTCCAATCCAACGTTGGATTCATTGCACGCATGCAGAACAAGAGCAGACCGATTCCCAACATTCCATACACACCAAATAATGCTGCGTGTGCATGCACAGGTGTCGTGTTCAATCCCTGCATATAATATAATGCGATCGGCGGATTGATCATAAATCCGAACAAACCAGCTCCGACTAAATTCCAAAATGCGACTGCCACAAAGAAATAGATCGGCCAGTGATATGTTTTCACCCATGCTTTTGCTTTGGAAAGTTTGATATTTTCCATCGCTTCAAATCCAACAAACACCAGCGGAACAATTTCCAATGCGCTGAAGACTGAGCCAAGCGCAAGAACCACTGTTGGAGTTCCCGCGAAATATAAATGATGCAACGTACCGATGATCCCACCGGATAAATAAATTGTTGCGGTCAACGCTGCTGCCTGCGCTGCAGTTTTCAATCGGATCAGTTTCAACCGCGCGAACAAGAACGCGATCACAACCGAAGCGAACACTTCAAAGAATCCTTCCACCCACAGATGAACAACCCACCAGCGCCAGTATTCCGTAATTGCAAGATTGGTATGTTTGCCGTACATCAACGCGGCAGAATAAAATGATGCAATTGCTGCACTTGAGATCAAGAAGAGAATAAGGATCGGTTTTTGTTCGTCATTTTTCTTCAATGCGGGACGAATTGAACGGAAGACAAGAAAGAACCAAAGGAACAATCCTACCAACAGTGCAATCTGGAAAAATCTTCCAAGATCGATATACTCATAGCCGCTGTGACCAAAATAGAACCAGAGATTATCCGGAAGAATATTCATGATGCTCAGCCACTGTCCAGCCATCGAACCCAATACAACGACAAGTAACGCACCGAACAGTACATTCACTCCAAAACGCTGACCTTTCGGTTCGCCGCCGCCAACTGCCGGTCCGATGAATAATCCTGCCGCAAGCCAGGCTGTTGCAATCCAAAAGATTCCGAGCTGGGTGTGCCATGTTCGCGTAACAGAATACGGCAAATATTTTGCGATCGGAATTCCGTAGAACCCATCCCCTTCAACTCCATAATGAGCGGTAACAATTCCCATCACCATTTGCAGAAGCAATAATCCAAGCACAGTCCAAAAATATTTGAGCGTTGCTTTCTGCGACGGTGTTGCAATCGCGTTCAATAATGGATCGGATTCAGGAGCTTCATCAAAATGCGCCTCCTCTTTTTGAGATGCTCTGAACCACGCCAACGAGCCAATACCGGCAAGCAGCATAATAATGCTGACACCGGTCCAGACGACAGCATCACCGGTCGGTTTGTTTCCGATCAATTCTTCGTGAGGCCAATTACTGGTGTAAGTAATATTATCATTCGGACGATCTGTTGACGCTGCCCACGATGCCCAAAAGATAAATGAAGAAAGCTGCCGCAATTTTACCGGATCGACAACAGAATTTTTGTGGATTGCATATTCTTTTTTTCCATTAAGGAAAATCTCGCTGTAGTATGCGATGTTTGCTTCAATCGCACGTGCACGAATTGGTTCGACTGTGATCGTGTTTGTTTTTTCATCATACGTATTCTTCCGCATCATTGCTTTCAATCGCGCCTGAAGCTGCGCCTGTTGTTCGTTTGAAAGATCGGCATACGTTTTTCCAAAATCTTTTTGCCCCCATTCATTAAGGATGAACATCAGCTCTCGATGAAGCCAATCCGCTGACCAATCGGGTGCGACATAACTTCCATGTCCCCAAATTGAGCCGACTTCCATTCCGCCCATCGCCTGCCACACATTCTGTCCCGTAGAAATATCTCCGGACTGAATGACAATCGTTCCATCCGTCATAACAACTTTATCCGCAATTGGCGGTGCTTGTTGATAGATACGTGATCCAACCCACCCAAGAACGGCGAATGAGATTGTAATCACAGCTCCGAAACCTATCCAATATCTTTTCATGATCGTATTCCTCTATAAGTAATTAGTTTTTTGAAATCATCGCTTGCTCCAGCCGCACCGCGGCAGGAAACAAAATGTTATTCTCCAGATGAACGTGTTCGTGAAGATCGCGTTCAAAATCCTGCAGCTCTTGATACGTGATGCGGAATGTTGTGCACCCATCGGCCGGCGGAGCATAATTATTGCTCAGAGATCGTATCTCGAACATTTCGTCGCCGGCATTCTGGTGTTCTGCTTCCATCATCCGTATCGGATTCTGAACGGTTCCAAACGGAGCGTGGATAATCGGTTCGTTCTTTCTTACTGCGGCGTATAATGCTTTGATGAACGGAAAAAGTATCTGCTCCTCTTTTTTCATGTGCTGCTGCAATTCTATTGCCACTGTTTCAAAATGCTTTGCAATAGCGATCACTTCCGGATGATTTGCGCCGTGAACTGCTGCAACCTTTTGTGTATGCGCATACAGCACCGGGATCATTTTTGTCACATACGCATGATGTGTTTCAACAATATGATTGCAGAGTACATCGGGCTCCATTGCCGTAAATGTTCCTGCCGCAGAGGGATTCATATTTTCCAACCGCGAAAGGTCTTCCAATACGGTAAGAATGTCTATATTTTTTTCTCTACACGCTTCATCGATCGTTTTTCCGCCGCGACAACAGAAGTCAAGTGAATATTTTTCAAACACCGCTGCCGTTTGAAAATTCTGTGTGACCAATTCTTTTAGTGTTGCTGTTCGTAACTCTGTTGTGATCATTATGTGCTCCGTTTCTCGTTGGAAAAGTTTTGATTGATTACGGAGCAATATATCTGATTTATAGTATACAGAGTTTATGATATACATCATAAACCGGTGTTTTTATTCTGAGTAAACCGGTACACAGTGGTCCGAAAAAGATATTATTTTTTAGATGTTTGTTTCCAGACGATCTTGCCATCGTCGTCAATTCTCAGCAGTTGCTTCTGTTCGAGGGATTTAATCGACCGAATGACGGTCTCAACCCGTAATCCGGTCATATCGGCAAGCTGCTGACGCGTGAAGGAAAGTTTCAATGAGGATTTCTTGTTCTCTGTGGTATGGTCTAACAGGTAGTGGATCAGTGTGACAAGTCTGTGTTCTGCTTCTTCGATCGCCAACTCGGAAAGCATTGTTGATTTATAGATCAACCGGCTGCTCAACACTTTCATCAGATCGAGATGGATCTCGAAATTATTCTTCAACAATTTCAAGAATTCACTGCGCGGGATCTTCCATACGTCGCTTTTTTCCATCGCCATCGCGGATGCGGGATAGACGACCTCAGAAAAGAACGGCGGCTCGCCAAAACTTTGACCTGCCGTAAAATATCCCTGAACGAATTCTTTCCCTTCATCGCTGTAATTCGACATCTTAATCCTGCCGGACCGAACGATGTAAAAAAACGCAGCCGCATCCCCCTGTTGAAAAAGCATATCACTCTTCTTCAGCGATATGACAACTGCTTTAAATTTTTTTAATATTGTCTCGGGAATCATACCCTTTAACTTCGCCAGAAAAGTCATTAATCGCAACCGGTTGAAGACATTCCCTCCGATGAAGCCCTGATATCCGTATAACGACCATAGAGTTTTTCGTTGACTTCATCTCTCTTTTTTTGTATCATTGTATTCCAAATTTGAAGAACACGTTATCAGGAAGGACGTTATACAATGTACGCAGTAGTAGAAATTGCAGGGCAGCAATACAGAGTGAATCCGTCGGAAAAACTCTATGTGTCGAAACTTGAGAACGACGTAGATAGCGTTGTGAAGTTCGATAAAGTGCTGCTTCGCGCAGACGAAAAGACCGTAACCGTCGGAAATCCGACCGTCAAAGGAGCATCCGTTGAGGCAAAAGTGCTCGGACATTCCAAAGACGATAAGGTTATCGTATTCAAAAAGAAACGCCGTAAAGGGTATCGCGTTAAACGCGGTCACCGTCAACAATACACCCAGATCGAAATTACGTCAATCAATTAAGTTTTAGAGGAGTTTGAATAATGGCACATAAAAAAGGGGGCGGAAGCACTAAGAACGGTCGCGACAGTAATGCGCAGCGTCTTGGTGTAAAACGTTTCGGCGGAGAATTAGTAAAAGGCGGAGAAATTCTTATCCGTCAACGTGGTACAAAATTTCATCCGGGTGATAATGTCGGACGCGGCGGCGATGATACGCTGTTTGCGCTGAAACCGGGACGCGTAAAGTTCCATATGATCAGTAAAACACGTCAGGCAGTATCTATTGTACTCGCCCAATAAGTTTTAAGTTTTGATTATGTAGCAAAAAGCGTCCGCTAAAAGTGGACGCTTTTTTTATGTATAGTTTTTCATCATTATCATTTTTGAGTTTAGTTGTTGCAAATATATATAGATGTTGTTTGGAATATTTAGAGCGCAAATTTAATA
>JANXZD010000305.1 GCA_025355705.1 Bacteroidota bacterium
CGGCGGGACATGGTATGATGACAAAACCGAACGACTGAACGAAGAACAGACTACATTATTGCGAGAAGGGAAAATTGGTTCGTTTCTTGGCATCATGGGGGCCGAAGAAACAGGAAGGATTCAACGAATTGCTGTTGAACAGACTCGCATGCATATTCCGGTTTTATTTGGATATGATGTCATCCATGGAATTGCAACGATCTCTCCAATCCCTCTGGCGGAAGCAAGTTCGTGGAATCCTGAAGTGGTAGAACAATCTGCTCATGTTGCAGCAATAGAAGCATCAGCCGCCGGCATCCATTGGACGTACGCTCCAATGGTTGACATAGCGCGAGATCCGCGTTGGGGAAGAATTGCGGAAGGTTCAGGTGAAGATCCTTTTCTTGGTTCTGTGATGGCGGCAGCTCGCGTGAGAGGGTTTCAAGGGAAGAATATTTTAGATGATGGAAATATTCTTGCATGTGCAAAACATTTTGCCGCTTATGGCGGTGCTGAAGCAGGCCGGGAATATAATACGGTTGATATATCCGAGCGAACATTGCGTGAAATATATTTGCCTCCATACAAAGCAGCGGTTGAAGCAGGAGCATGGACGTTGATGAGCGCATTCAATGAGATCGGCGGTGTTCCAAGTTCCGGAAGCCGATGGCTGATGACCGATATCTTGCGGAAGGAATGGGGATTTCAGGGATTTGTTGTGAGCGACTATACATCGGTCAACGAATTGATCAACCATAGAATTGCGAAAGATCGTACCGAGGCAGGAATACTCGGATTGAATGCCGGTGTTGATGTTGACATGATGAGCAGAATTTATGTGAATGAACTTGTTGGCGCAGTTCGCACAAAACAAATTCCCGAAGAAGTTGTGAACGAATCTGTTCGAAGAGTATTACGGACAAAATTTGCATACGGATTATTCGATCGTCCGTATCGCAACAGCGATCCTTCAAAAGGCCCAAAAGTATTGTTATCGAAAGAGCATCGAACTGTTGCACGAACAATTGCGCAACAATCTATTGTTTTGCTGAAAAACCAGAACAATGTATTACCGATTTCAAAATCCATAAAATCAATTGCTCTTATTGGACCTCTTGCGGGAAATGATCACAAAAAAGATCTCGTCGGAGCTTGGGCATGGATTAAAAATCCGGAGGTTGTTGTTTCTGTGATTGAAGGAATGAATTCCAAAATACATTCTTCAACAAAACTATTGTATGACAAAGGATGCGAGATCGAATCTGATTCAGGGGCTCGAATTGAACAAGCAGTAAAGATTGCAAAGCAAGCTGATGTTGTTGTTGCAGTATTGGGTGAATCTCAACGTCTTAGCGGTGAGGCGGCGAGCAGAGCAAATATTGATCTTCCGGGCAGACAAAAAGAACTTCTTCAAGCATTGCAAAAGATCGGAAAGCCGATCATCCTTGTTGTGATGAGCGGTCGTCCTTTGACATTGCAATGGGAAGCGGATAACATCTCCGCAATAATTGAATCGTGGGCTCTTGGGGTTGAAACAGGGAATGCAGTAGCTGATGTTTTATTTGGTGATTACAACCCAAGCGGGAAATTGCCTGTTACGTTTCCACGTTCTATCGGTCAAATACCTCTCTATTATAATTCCAAATCCACCGGACGTCCTTTATCTGAAAAAGATAAATATACTTCGAGATATCTCGATTCACCGAATTCACCATTATTTCCATTTGGATATGGATTATCCTATACTATATTTTCATATAGGAATGTAAAAATTTCTTCATCGTCAATTAAGGAGAATGAATCTTTAACAGTCTCAGTTCAGGTGGAGAATACAGGGAAACGTGCCGGAGAAGAAGTAGTTCAATTGTATCTTCGAGATGATTTTGCAACTGTGACCCGACCTGTAAAAGAATTGAAAGGATTCAAAAAGATCTCATTGAATCCCGGAGAAAGAAGAACAGTAGAGTTTATAATTACTCCCGATGCAATGTCGTTTTACAATCTGGCAATGAAAAAAATCGTTGAGCCCGGAACGTTTACGGTATACGTCGGCGGAAATTCTGTTGATTGCATTGACACATCATTCACGGTTGAATAATTTTATGAGCCAATCAAAAAATATTGTTTTTATACACGGACTTTTTCAAAACCCAAAAAGCTGGAGAGCTTGGGAATTGTTCTTTCAATCAAAAGGATTTGTCTGTCATACTCCTGCATATCCATTTCATGACGGAGAGCCGTCAGAATTGCGGAAAAATATTGATCCGCAACTTGGAAGAATAACATTGGCAAATGTTGTTGATTCAATTTCAACGTATATCAGCAATCTTCCTGAAAAACCAATTTTGATCGGACACTCAATGGGAGGGTTAGTTGTTCAAAAGTTGATTGCAAAAAAACTGGGTGTAGCAGGAATTTGTATCGACTCCGCTCCGCCAAAAGGAATTATCAGTGTACAGTGGAGTTTTTTACGAGCGAATTTCCCAACGATCAATCCATTAAAAGGAAACAGCGTTTGTCTTCCATCAGTCGAATGGTTCCATTATGCGTTCTGTAATACGATGACAATAGAAGAAACTGATAAGGAGTATCAACAGTTCGTTGTTCTCGAAAGCAGGAATATCCCCCGGAGCAGCACGTTAAATGATGGGTACATTGATTTCTCAGCTCCTCATCATCCACTGCTTTTCATTGCTGGTGAAAAAGATAATATCATTCCCTGGTCTTTAAACAAGAAGAATTTTTTAGCATACAAAGATACAAACAGTAAAAAAGATTTTAAATTGTTTCCAGAGCGGACCCATTATATATGTGGACAGAAAGACTGGGAAGAAGTTGCAACATATTGTCTTTCTTGGATCAAAACCAGTCTATAATGAAAAAATATTTAATCATTTTGTTCATCGTTATTCTGTCTATTTTCGGTTGTTCACAAAAAGCAGGGACAATCACCACCATCAAATTCTGGGCAATGGGAAATGAAGGAGAGATGGTAACGCAGCTGATTCCGGAATTCGAGAGAAAAAATCCCGATATCCATGTGGTGGTACAGCAGATTCCCTGGACCGCTGCTCATGAAAAAATGCTGACGGCATTTGCAGGCGGGTCATTACCCGATGTTTTTCAGATGGGAAATACCTGGATTCCGGAATTTACTGTTCTCAATTCGTTGGAACCATTAGAACCGTTTGTAAAAACATCTTCAACCGTTCAACTCACCGATTATTTTGGAGGTGTGTTAAAATCAAATATCATTGATTCTATACTGTATGGAATCCCATGGTATGTTGATACGCGAGTTATCTTTTATAGAAAAGATCTGCTGCGTAACGCAGGTTTCAAAGAACCGCCGAAAACATGGGATGAAGTACTCAGGATCTGTGAAGTGATGCAAAGGCAGGCAAAGGAAAAAGGAATCACACGGTATCCGATCTTCCTGCCGACCAATGAATGGGTCCCTGCGATAGCGTTGGGAATGCAAAGCGGTGGAAAATTTCTAAAAAATAATATGACAAAAGGAAATTTTAGCGGACCGGAGTTTACGAAAGCATTTCACATGCTGGCAACATTTTACAGCAAAAAAAACTCTCCATCAGGAATGCAGTTGATCACCAATATGTACAATTCCTTCTCTGAAGGCTTGATAGCAATGTACATTACGGGACCTTGGAACATCGGAGAGTTTTCCCGAAGAATCGCTCCCGAATTGCAAAACGAATGGATGACTGCACCGCTTCCTTCAATGGATTCGACCTATCCTGGAAATTCACTGCCGCTTGGAACAAGTTTGGTGATCTCACGGATCAGTAAACACAAAGAAGCCGCCTGGAAGTTCATTGAATTCTTAGCGTCGTGTGAACAATCAGTTTCATTCTATAAAATTACCGGAAACCTTCCGCCAAGAAAATCTGCCTGGACAGATTCTTCGTTAGCGAACAATAAATACATCCACGCATTTCATCAACAATTGGAACGTGTAGAACCGTTACCGCAAGTTGCTGAGTGGGAACAGATCGTTATTCGATTGCAGATCTATGTCGAATATATCGCAACGCAAACAATGACCGTAGATGTAGCATTGAAAAAATTTGATGCAGAAGTGGATCAAATTTTGGAGAAACGCCGCTGGTTGATTGAGAAACAGATGAAACAATGATAAAAACATCCAAAAAACTACAACACGAAAATCGTACGGCGGCGGCATGGTTATTTCTTTCTCCTGCAATGACTGCGATCGCAATTTTCTTTGTTGTTCCGGTGCTGAGTGCTCTTATCATGAGCTTCACTGATTTTGATATTTACGCTCTTGGTAATTTGAACAACGTTCGTTTTATGGGTTTCAAAAACTATATCCGCATTTTTGAAACGCCATTATTTTGGGTTGCGATGAAAAATACATTCTATTTTGTGATCGTTGGTGCACCCCTTTCGGTATTTGTTTCTCTCGGCGCAGCGTTGATGGTCAATTCTAAATTGGCAAAGTTCAAACCATTTTTTCGAACAGTCTATTTCCTGCCAGTCGTAACGAGCCTTGTTGCGGTTGCAGTTGTTTGGCGATATCTTTTTCATCCTGCGCATGGTTTGTTGAATTATGGTCTTGGGTATTTTGGTGTTGACCCGATTGACTGGCTTGGCAATCCTAACTATGCTATGCCGGCGATTATACTGATGGCGGTGTGGAAAAGTTTTGGATACAACATGCTCATCTTTATCGCCGGGCTGCAGAATATATCTGAAGAATTATATGAAGCATCGCACATGGATGGGGCAGGTGGATGGAGACAATTTATCGATATCACGATCCCGATGCTGGCGCCAACGACCGTGTTTGTTGTGATGATCACTATTATCGGATACTTCCAGTTATTTGCAGAGCCGTATATCATGACCGAAGGGGGACCGATGAATGCAACAACGAGCATTGTGCTGATGATGTATGAACAAGGATTTCGATGGTGGAATATGGGCTATGCTGCCGCAATTGCATTCGTACTGTTTGCAATGATACTCGTATTCTCAGTCATTCAAATGCTCATTCAACGGAGAATGCAATCATGAATCGCCGAATGTCATCCGTTCTCTTGAATGCCGGTCTACTGGTCCTTGCTTTTATTTCACTGGTTCCCGTGTTATGGATGCTTTCTGCATCGTTCATGATCCCGGGTGAAGCAAGCGCAGTCCCGCTTCATTTTATTCCATTGCGGCCAACGCTTGAACATTATCGCGCACTCTCTGGACGGATGAATATGGGAAGATATTTTCTCAATAGTTTTATCATCGCATCGGCTGTCACGTTAATCTCGTTATTGTTCAATTCAATGGCAGGATTTGCATTTGCAAAATATCGTTTCCCGGGACGCGAAAATTTGTTTCGTTTTCTTCTTGGGGGAATGATTGTTCCTGCGCAAGTAACAATGCTTCCGTTATTTTTGATGTTAAAGAACATGGGATTTGTTAATACATACGTCGGCGCTGTCATTCCGGGGCTTGCAAGTATTTTTGGAATCTTTCTAATACGTCAATTTGCCGCATCAATTCCGGACAGCCTTATCGAAGCGGCGCGAATGGACGGTGCAAGTGATTTCAAAGTGTATCGTTCAGTCATCCTGCCTTTATGCAAACCAATTCTCTTTACGCTTGCATTATTCACATTCATGGGAACATGGAATGATTTTATGTGGCCATTGATCATCATGTCCGACAATGCTAATTATACGCTCCCTGTTGCGATCGCAAATTTGCGGGGTGAACACATGCTCGATCTTGAATTGATGATGGCTGGTTCAGTTGTAACGATCGTCCCCGTTCTCATTTTATTCCTTGTCTTTCAGCGGCATTACGTTCGTGGAATTATGATCGGCGGCGTGAAAGAATAATCTATTAAATCTTTTCAATCCTTCCGGACTTCGCAATGAAAACATTATTTTCGTTTGTAATAATATCCTTCACGCTGCTTTACTCGCAAAAGCAAAGGGAGTCTATTGTTCTTGATAATTGTGAGAGTATATCAAATTGGTCTCCATTCCAATCTCTTGGTGTAACTGTGCTTCATGAAAGTGATGCCGGATTTTCCGGAAAAGGACTTCGATTTGATATTAATTTTCCGAAAGGATCGGGATACGGCGGAGTTGTTCGGAATTTCAGCACTCCGTTGCCGGAAAATTATGAGATTTCCTTTATGATGAAGGCAACGGTTCCAATCAATAATTTTGAGGTCAAAGTAAGTAGTGATAGTGCGGGGGAAAATATCTGGTGGATAAACAACAAAAATTTCACATACCCTACAGAATGGAAACGGATCGTTGTTAAAAAACGCCATCTCGGTTTTGCATGGGGACCAAAGCCGGCGGCTCATCCGGAAAAGTTCAACCGGTTAGAAATTGTTGTCACTGCCGGAACAGGTGGCAGCGGAAGTGTTTGGATCGATGATGTGACCTTAACAACAATTCCAATACCGCCTAAACAAATATTGGAACCGATCGTTTCTGCTTCATCATTTGTTAAAGGCGGAAACCCTAAAAATATTATCTCAAGCAGAAAGGATTCGTGGATATCGAAAACCGCAAAGAATGAATGGATCGAACTTGATCTGCAATATGAAAAAGAATTTGGTGCATTACAATTAACATGGGACAGATCGTTACAAGGATTGAGCTATGATGTTCTTACTTCATTTGATAAAAAGAAATATGACAAAATCTATTCAGTGAACAATGGAACTTCAGGAACAGTAATTCATTTTACACCGGAATCGCAGGGGCGATACATTAAAATTCAGCTAAAAAGCAATGGAACAAAAATCCCGTTTAGACTGGATGAATTTTCGCTAATTCCAAGTGAATCACTATCAACACCAAATCAATTATATGAACATATTGCAAACAATAAACCGATTGGATTTTATCCCCGTTATTTTTTGAAACAGCAACCGTATTGGACGATTGTTGGAGTTCCTTCTGATACAAGGGAAGCATTGGTTAGCGAAGATGGAGCTGTTGAAGTTGATAAACAACGATTTTCAATTGAACCATTTATAACTCTTGATGGAGAAAAACAATTTTTTTCATGGGGAAGTGCCGCAATCGAACAATCCTTGGAAGAAAATTATCTTCCGATTCCCACTGTGAAAAGATTGTATAAGAATATTCAGGTGAATATCACCGTGTTAGCAAATGGAGAAGCAGAACAATCAGCAGTACTTTCCAAATATGTTGTCAAGAACATTTCAGAAAAGGAACAGAAGGGATCTCTCTATCTTGCTTTCCGACCATTTCAAGTGAACCCAACATCCCAATGGCTGAATTTTGACGGAGGTTTTGCAGGAACGGATTCAATATTATTTGAAAAAAACAGAGCAATTGCCGGAGACAAAATTGTCTATGTTTCAGGATCACCTGTTGCTGCCGGTGCTACAACTATTGATGAAGGAGATATCACAGAATTTATCAACGAAGGAAAGCTTCCTCAAAATTCATCTGTTGCAAATAAGCATGGGATGACCTCCGGAGCATTCCAATATTCATTTGATCTCAAACTGGGGGATTCATTGGTTGTTATTGCCGTAGTTCCTTTCACGCCGGAAGGGGATCGATGGAAAACAAAAGATCCGACCGTTGAAGAATTTGGAAATACATTCGCTGAAGTAAAAACATTCTGGACAGACAGATTGAATACTGTGAAATTTTCAGTCCCCGCTGAAGCGCAGAGATATATCGATATTATTCGATCGAACCTTGCATACATCCTCATCAATAAAGACCGAAATGGTTTTCAACCCGGCTCGCGTTCGTACGAACGTTCCTGGATCCGTGATGGATCGATGACATCCGATGCGTTGTTGAAACTTGGTGTGACCGATGAGCCAAAGAAATTCTTGGAATGGTATTCTTCCTATCAGAATGAAAATGGTGCGGTTCCTTGCGTGGTCGATACGCGCGGTCCCGATCCTGTGCCGGAACATGACAGTCATGGAGAATTGATCTTTGCATGTGTTGAATATTTCCGATTTACCAATGACACGACATTTCTTCGGGCTCGATGGAACAATATTGTTGCCGCGGTAAATTATATTCAGTCACTTCGCGCGCTACGAATGACTACCGTGTATAGAGACGGCAATGATGAGAAGAGAGCAATGTACGGACTCGTAACGGAATCGATCAGTCACGAAGGATATTCCGATAAACCGATGCATTCATATTGGGATAATTTTTTCGTGCGAAAAGGATTTAAAGATGCTGCAGCAGCTGCCGCAATACTTGGCAAGCAGAAAGAAGCGCGAGAATATGATAGTTTAGCGGATGCATTTCGTACTGATCTATATAACTCAATCTCTTTGACGATGAAAAATCATTCCATCAATTATCTCCCCGGGTGCGTAGAGAAAGGGGACTTTGATGCAACTTCAACTTCCATTGCACTGTTTCCAAACGGGGAGATGAACTATGTCCCTCAACCCGCTTACTATAACACGTTCGATAAATACTTCGATTGGTTTGTCCGGCGAGCAGAAAATAAAATATCGTGGGATGCGTACACGCCGTATGAAATTCGAAATGTTGGAACGTTTGTCTATCTAGGACAAAAAGAACGCGCACATTATGCCCTTGAATATTTCTTGCACGACCAACGTCCACAAGGATGGAACCATTGGGCGGAAGTTGTTGCAAAAGGATATCGAACTCAGCGATTCATCGGTGATATGCCACATACATGGGTAGGTTCAGATTATATCAATGCCATTCGCTCAATGTTTGTGTATGAGATCGATGATGAACATTCGATCGTACTCGGTGCAGGATTAAAAGATGAGTGGGTAAAGGAAGGACTTTCAGTGAATGATCTTCCAACACACTATGGAATGCTTTCCTATTCAATTTCACGGTTGAAGTCAGGAGCAGTGCAGTTAAAGGTTACCGGTTCGATCGATGTTAAAAAAAATCCGATCTTGATACCAATTACATTGATCTCATCTCCGTTGAAAAAAGTAATGGTTAATAGCACTGAGGTTCAACCCAACAAGGGCTTCATTATAGTTGACACATTGCCGACAACAATTGTAATAATATATTAAAGGATACTATCAAAAAAAGGAACGGCCTTGATCATCAAGGCCGTTTTGTTGTTTTTGCTGAGTATTTTTGGTTGTACCGAGGAAGGGACTCGAACCCTTAATGCGTGAGCGCTAGCTCCTAAGGCTAGTGTGTCTGCCAATTCCACCACCTCGGCGGTGATTACAATACAAATATACGAAAGGTTCAGCGCTTCTCCAAAAAACGATAAATAATTTTTCGAATTACAATTTCACAATCAAGCAAAGTATATGTCGTACAATCCGAAATATTGACACTCGTTCAAAACTACCCATTCTAATTAATCCGACAACAACGATCAGTTTCACATTCCAGACAAAAGAGGTCGCTACATTGATCAATGAAAATCTTGAAGCAGGAGTGTATCACCAAAAAATATCCCATGCGTCGAGACTTTCCAACGGAATCTATTTTTGCGAGGCTGCAGAGCGGAAATAAAGTGCAGTCGAAGAAAATGTTGATGCTCAAATAGTGATTTATCCTCTAAGCAGGAACCGCACTGCTATTTGGTGCGGTTCCTTATAAAATATTTAAAAGTTCAAAAATATAATTGTCAAATAAGGCGGATGGTATTCCGCCTTTTTTTCTATATCCATGTGCGTCTTTGTGCTCTAAATCAAAGAGCATTGGACTTTAGGAATTCGTTGACGTATATTTCAGACAAATAAGTCCGATATGAGACTAATTACGTTATATACATTGTAAACACGCTATAAAAACATTTATTCACCAATAGGAGTCTCTATGAAATACATATTACTATTTACAGTATTTTCATTGTTTTTGCTAACAGCGAATCTTTCTGCTCAAGAACTATTTTTTCGCATTGCGATTGATAGTACCGGAACAGGCGGCAAATCTGTTGCGAAAGGAACCGGTTTTGCAATATTGAGCAGTGACAGAAAAAGTCTGCGATATGATATTACCGTAAATAAATTATCAGGTAGTATCAGTGCAGCTCATTTCCATTATTTGCCAACGACCGGTGTTGTTCAAGCAATCACGTTCAACGGTAAAACCGCAACTGGGACATGGAGCAATATTCCCGATTCGCTAGTTGATGCATTATATAATGACAATATCTATGTTAACATTCATACCGCTACGTTCCCCGGCGGCGAGATTCGTGGAACACCAAAGGGAGATCAATTTGGATACCCATTGATCATCAATGGTGCCGCAGCAAGTACGGCATCAAACGGACGCGGTACCGGTTATATAAAAATAAATGATAATGGAAATAATAATGGAGTGGCGACACGTATTTCCTATCGTGCGACATATGCAGGATTGAGTGGGACCATTACTGCAGCACATTTTCATGCACTTCCTAGCGGCGGTGTTGTGCATGCAGTTAGTTTCGCAGACAGCACGTTGGATGAAGAATGGATAAATCCACCCGACAGTATTTTTGCAGTTTTGCTCCGAAAGAATTTATATTTGAATATTCATTCTACCGTTTCTGCCGGTGGAGAAATTCGAGCAAATACTCCGGATTTTGTTGGTGAAATTCCATTCTCGGGAATCATCGATGGAGCGCAGGCATCAACCGCATCAACCGCAAAGGGAACTGTTTGGGCAGTGTTACGTCCCGATCTTACATTGAAATACAATGCCACCTATGCAAAACTTCAGGGTACATTTAGCGCAGCGCATTTTCACACAGCCAATGGTGGTGGGGTAATCCATCCGGTGAGTTTTGTTAAAAATCATCTTGCTGAAGATTGGACGGGATTGAGCAATGCAAATCTTTCGGATCTGTTGACGGGGAAAGTCTATCTCAACATTCACTCTTCAACGGCTCCGAGCGGAGAAATTCGCGCAACTATGAAATATCAAGGTGTCGATGGAATGCTTGCTGGGGAATTAAACGGAACACAAGCATCCACAACATCACAAGCAAAAGGAACCGTATGGGTTGCTTTAGGCGGTGGAGATAGTGTCCAATATCATGCAACGATTGCAAATTTAGAGGGAACATTCAGTGCTGCACATTTCCATGTATTACCCTCAGGAAGCGTTGTTAAACCGGTGACATTTACCGATAGTACAACGACAGGATATTGGTTGCCGGGAAGTTATGGCACAGACTTAATAAAAGGAAATATTTATTTGAATGTACATTCTTCTACTGCAGCCGGAGGAGAATTACGTGCTAACCTAAAAGTTGGAAGTGGTATTGCAACATCCGTTGGCTTTCAAAATTCATCAGCACTTCCGGAAAAATTCACTCTTGAACAGAATTATCCAAATCCGTTCAACCCAGCTACTGTTATCCAATATCAGATTCCAATGAACGGTAAGGTAACGTTAACAGTATTCGATGTCATTGGACGAGAAGTGGTAACGTTGGTGAACGAAGTAAAAGAGGCAGGATATCATTCCGCAATATTTAATGGATCAAGCCTGTCGTCTGGAATGTACTTCGCACGACTGCAGTACGATAATAAATATCAACTTAAAAAAATGTTATTGATCAAGTAATAATAAATATTTATTGCCCACGGTGTTCACGAACTTCGAATACCGCGGTTTTATTTTAAATCCATTGAAATTCTTATCATAATTTAATATCACGTATTGGAGAACTGCATGAAAAAAATTTTCTACCTTTTTTTTCAGACAATGTTGATATCAATATCTTTTGCGCCGTCAGTGTATTTCGTTAATGCTGCAGTGGGAAATAATGCCAGCGGAAACGGATCCGTTGGAAATCCCTTTAAAACAATAACAAAAGCATTAACAGTTTCTGCTTCAGTGGGAGATTCAATAAAAGTTTCGGCAGGAACGTATAACAAAGCACTCGGAGAGACCTTTCCTCTTGAGATGTTGACTGGAAGAAAATTGATCGGGACTGCAGGTGCGATAACAACAATTATCGATGCGACGGGCTCAAAGAATCGCGTCTTCAATTGTAATGGAAATTCAAATACTACGATCATTCAAGGGTTTACAATTATGGGAGGTTATGCAATTGACACAACCAGCGGTGGTGTCACTTCAAAAGGGGGCGGATTATTTATTACTAATGGTTCTCAAACGATCATTCAGCAAAATATTATCACCATGAACACTGCCCGCGGTTATGATTTTTATCAAGCGGGATTAGGTGCGCTTAACGGAGGTAGTTGTTATGGAGGGGGAATTTATATTGCTGGTTCAAATCCAACAATTCAAAACAATGTCATTAGCAAGAATATAGCCATTGGCGGTGGAGGCCAAGATTTTCGTGGAGGGTGGAGTGGAAATGGAAGTGCTGGTGGAAATGCAGATGGCGGAGGAATTCATGCAGCGTTTGGAGGTGCGTCAACAATTTTCAACAATACATTCTATGGGAACAAAGCAGTTGGTGGTTTTGGAGGATCTTCGAATTCTCTGAATGCAGGGAGTGGAGGGAATGCAGTTTCCGGAGCCCTTGATGCAGGATCGAATGCTATCGTAAGGAATAATATTTTTTGTAGTGATTCTGCCGTTGCTGGTACCACCGGAGGAGGTCTCAACGGAAGCAACGGCACATCTTCCGACGGAGCATTGACGAGTTTTTCAGCAGCGAATGTCTCAAACAATCTCTATTCTAATAACAGTGCTGGAACAAATCCTAACGGCGGGATACTTGGATTGAACAATATTCTGTCCGATCCACTATTGTTTAGTTCAACAAATTATCACCTTCAAATATTATCTCCTGCTCGAAAGGCCGGGATTACAACTGGTGCACCACTAACCGATTTCGATGGGATTACTCGAACCAATCCGCCTGCAATCGGTGCATATGATGGTTCCGGTTCATCGACTG
>JANXZD010000336.1 GCA_025355705.1 Bacteroidota bacterium
ATTCAATTCACATTCTTTGGTGCATATTTTATCATGTCAATTCCTTCCGGATCGATCATCGCGAAAGTTGGATATCAGAAAGGAATTGTGATCGGTTTGCTTACATCTGCAGTTGGTGCGTTACTATTTTATCCTGCAGCAAGCGCTATCTCGTATCCATTATTTTTGACTGCATTGTTCGTTCTTGCATCAGGAATCACATTGCTGCAGGTTGCGGCAAATCCATACGTTGCAGTTCTCGGAAAATCAGAGACAGCATCTAGTCGTTTGAACTTGACTCAAGCATTCAATTCACTCGGAACAACGATTGCTCCATATTTTGGCGGCGTGCTCATCCTTTCATCCGTTGCAGGGATGACTGCTCGTGAAGAAGCAGCAATGGTACAAATACCGTATGTCGGACTTGCAATTGCACTCGCAGTTCTTGCTGTTGTAATTTGGAAATCAAAATTACCGGTGATCGCTGCGGTTGAAGATCATCATGCGAAAGCAGGAAAATTATCCGACGCGTTGAAATATCGTCATCTTGTTCTTGGTGCGGTCGGAATTTTCGTGTATGTCGGTGCCGAAGTTTCCATCGGAAGTTTTCTCGTGAACTTTTTCGGTCAACCTGATATTGCAAGCCTCGCACCGGCAACTGCAGCCGGATTTGTTGCATACTATTGGGGTGGTGCAATGATCGGACGGTTTATTGGTTCTGCTCTGATGCAAAAGATCAACGCCGGAAAACTTCTTGCCGTAGCTTCGCTCATTGCAAGCGTACTTGTTTTAACGACTGTGTTAACAACCGGGCAATTTGCAATGTGGACAATTCTTTCCGTTGGATTGTTCAACTCGATCATGTTCCCAACAATCTTTACACTTGGTATTGATGGTCTTGGAAAATTAACCAGCCAAGGATCAAGCATTTTGATCATGGCGATCGTCGGCGGTGCCATTATTCCTGTTGCTCAGGGAGCATTGGCGGATAATTTTGGGATTCAACATGCATTCATTCTCCCTGCAATTTGTTATCTTTATATAATGTATTACGGCTGGGTTGGACATAAACACGCATAACATACAAGAATATTAAAATATATGGCAAAAATTGAAGTGACTCTTGGCATTGATATTGGCGGTACCAACACAGTGCTTGGATTTGTAACTCGCACAGGGAGCATTATGGCGGAATCGTCGATGACAACCAATGGTGTCGATCCTGCAGATCTGTTTGTTGCTCGTCTGAATGTAAAGATCAAAGAAATGCTTGACAAGGTTAGCGATACGTGTGTATTGAAAGGAATTGGAATCGGTGCACCGAACGCAAATTATTATAAGGGAACGGTAGAATTTCCGCCGAACCTGAAATGGGACGGCGTTACCGAACTTGTCAAAATGTTCCAGCAATATTTCACTATTCCTGTTGTGATTACAAACGATGCAAATGCTGCTGCAATCGGAGAGATGAAATTTGGCGCAGCAAAAGGAATGAAAGATTTCATTCTCATCGCACTTGGTACCGGTCTTGGAAGCGGAATTGTTGTTGATGGAAAAATGGTGTACGGTCACGACGGCTTTGCCGGAGAACTTGGTCATGTTATTGTTGATGTAAATGGAAGAATATGTGGCTGCGGACGGCGCGGTTGTCTGGAAACGTATGTTTCAGCCGGAGGAATTTGCAGAACAGTATTCGAACTTCTTGCAGAACGAAAAGAAGAAAGCGAACTGCGCAATGTCGGTTTCAATCAGTTGACATCAAAGATGATTTCCGATGCTGCCTTGCGCGGTGATGTGATCGCTCTTGCGGCGTTCGAAGAAACAGGAAGAATTCTTGGATTGAAACTTGCTGATGCAGTTACGCATACAAGTCCGGAAGCGATCATTCTTTTCGGCGGACTTTCTGCAGCGGGAGAATTATTGCTCATTCCGACACAACGGTATATGGAAGAATACATGCTGAATATCTTTAAGAACAAAGTTAAACTTCTTCCGTCTGGTCTGCGTGAAGGAAACACTGCGGTTCTTGGCGCCAGCGCATTGATGTGGAATGAATTAGAAAAATGATATGATGCACAAGAGGTTTGCTGTTAGTGAAGAGGTAAATTTTATGATAAATATTCTTTCAGTATATAGTTTCATCTTTTTTTGCTTTTCATTTACCGCCTGT
>JANXZD010000337.1 GCA_025355705.1 Bacteroidota bacterium
TCCAAATTGACTGCTGATTTTTTGGTTCGCATCTGATTTTAAGCGCTGATCAAAACAATCGTGCAATATTTTGGAAGCATCTTTTCCATATTTTGAATCAAAGACCGCTTTGTGTTTTACCAAATAATGAATTGCCAGAAGATTATTTGCATCATTTTGAACAACAACAATATTTTTACCAACAGCATCATCTCTGAATAATTTTACGGAAGTTAATGTCTCAGTTCTCTCTTTTTCTTTTTTGGCAGATGGAGATTGAATGATTACGGTGGAAGGATTGCTAAAAGTAAGCTTTTCAAGTTCTTTTGCAGCAGAATAATACTCGTTTCCACTATACGAGGAAAGAACCATCTCGATACCGTTCTTGACAATCGCGTCGGAATTATAAATTCCAAACATGTGCGGTTTTTCAATATTTTTTGCAAATTCAGTGCGTGTTTTCGTTACTTCAGATTTCACCGTCTCAATCGGCAACTTCAAATTCATCGTTCCAATTTTCGTTGTTAAAAAGTTACTAAGGGCATTCATATCGACATCTTTTTCAAGTGAAATCGTCGCTTGTAAGCTATTGCCCAAGTGTGAATTACGAGTTGAAAAATTTATTGATTTCACATTTTGATTAAATTCTATCTTCAATGCAGATTGAATTGCATCTTTATTTTTTTCAGTTACTAGATTTAATAACGAATAATATTCCGGCGATGCATTTTTTGGAAGTTGATAAAAGATTTGCACGATTTTATCTTCTCCATCGTAAAAACGATTATAGAATTCCGTTTTCGCATTTTGATCCATTTTGGGGATTTGAAGCCCAGTCGCCCATTCTGGATCATCTTCGCGGTGTACTTGTCCGGGATTAGCCTTTCCATAAATTTCTTTTATTAGTGGTAGCATCGTGTTCGTTTTGAAATTTCCAATAACGCTGAGGATCATATTGTTGGGGACATAATTGTTTTTGTAAAATGCATTTACATTTTCTCGAACCATTGATTGAATGGTTGAATAGGTTCCGAGAGTCGGCAGCGAGAGAGCATGTCCTTGATACAGAATGGAAAGCGTATTTCGTTCCATTTGTTCCTGCGGATCGGCAAGACTTTTTGATATTTCTTCTAAGACAATCCCTTTTTCTTTCTCAAATTTATCCGCCGGCAATGTTGAGTTGAAAAGCATATCGGCCTGCAGTTCCATTCCCTTCTTAATATTATCGGTCGGAGTAACCATCATATAATTCGTATAGAATTCTGCCGTGCTCGCATTGTTGTATCCACCGATGCGATCGACATCATCATAGAGTTGTTTTTGTGAGCGAGACGTTGTTCCGTTAAAGAGCAAATGCTCCAACATGTGACTCATGCCGCTAGTAGAAAAAGTTTCATACGCCGAACCAACTTTTACAATGACATTTACTCCGACCATGGGTAATGAAGGATTTTCAATTAACAAAACGCTCATTCCATTGTTCAATTGATAAATGGAAATTCCTTTAGGCAGAGGCTGGATTTTTTGAACGCTCTCTGCTGTACCTCCTTTTCCCAATGCTAATGCAGTAGAACCGGAAAATGTCATAGAGGCAAGAAAAAGAAACACAAGAAAAGCCAAGAAATATTTTTTCATAGTGGTAGCTCCATATTATCAGAAACGATATAATTGATGAATGATATTTTGGTGAGGACACATATCTATGCGGCAAGAATGTTGCATTGATTGAAATGCACTGCAGAATCTCTTCTAAATATATGAGTTGGAAATAAATTAAAAATCAAATTCAACGGACAATCTCGATACTTTTCCCAAGTCATTATAATCGATTAACGCGTAATCAAAACTAATTTGCTGTGTGTCAATATTTATTTTTACACCGGCACCGAACGTCCATTTCTCAACGTCGTAATTAATTTTGTACCCAGCTCTCAAAAATAAAGTTTCACTCCAACCATACTCACCGCCGATATTTGCTCGCTCAACATTGTCGTTCGGATGATTTCCGTCAATGGCTACTGTAAAACGATGTTCCTCTGAGTTGAAGAACGGATCATTTTTTCCCACAACATCCATTGCAACCCCAACCCTAAAATTTAATGGTAACGACCATTGTTCGGTCGATAAGTTTGAACTTGGATTATACTCGCCGGAGATATTTTTATTGACGTCCGATGTTGAGATTAAATCTCTTCCCTCCAGTTTAAGATTGCCTCCAAAATTAGAAACGGACATTGCAATCACTAAACCATGAAAACCGGTTTGTAGCGAAGTACCTAAGTCAATTGCAAAAGCATTAGCAGATTCGTTGTACGCATTCTGCTGGATAAATTTAGCTGTTACTCCAACTGAAAAACGATCTGTCAGCGTTCGAGCATATGACACTCCGATCGCCAGATCACTCACCTGATAAAAGATTCCTGCCCCTTCCGGCTGTTCAATTGTAGTTACTTCCTGTTCAGGTGCACTTAATCCAATTGCACTAAGACCAATGACATCACTTTCGCTGATTGGAACAGCCAGCCCAATATAATTGTGTGTAATATCTGCGAACCATTGTGAATGGCTCACATTCAACGAAATTGTGTGGATCTTCGTTATTCCCGCAGGATTCCAATATAGCGCATCGACATTATTCGTAACAGCAACATACGCATCCCCCATTGCGACACCACGAGCGCCGACACCAATCTTTAAGAATTGTGCTGCAGCCGTTCCAACTTTTGAAAAGTCCCCTCCATATACTGCGATAGGAATAAATATTAGAATGAGTATTATTTTTTTCATTACTACTCTCATAAGTCTACGATCATTTAATCACTAAAAATCTTCCAATTTTTTTCTGTCCATTCGGTACCGTAACAACATACACGTACAACCCGTACGCGATGTATTGACTATTGAAAGTCCTCATATCCCAAAACTCATAACCGTTCACATCGTTATGATTGACATCCGAAACATGATCCCCTGCAACGGTAAAGATGGAAATCTTGCATTCCTTTGGAAGATTGGTAAACATCAATCGTTTGCCAAATTGATTTGTTTCGAATGCATTTGCAACGACATATGGATCCGGAACAACTCTAATCTTATCAAGTTCAATATTTTGTTTTGTTGCAACGGATGACAGCTGTGTACTAAATTTGTATGAGATCTCTTTTCTAAACGGTTTGTACGTTACGATCGTAAACTGATCACCATGAGATGGAGCAACTGCTTTTTTGATAACTGTATTTCCATCGGCATTTTTAGATGTATCCGGAAAATTATTTGTCTGCAGCCACAGTCCATTATACGTTGTATCGTGAGAGATCGGATTTATTTTTAATTGTTCAAAAACTAATACATCAAGGTATTTTTCATAAAACCCGGAACTCCCTGGAGTGAAACCCTTCCCACCTGGAATGAGATCCCAACCTAATGGACTATAAAAACTTATCCTATATGAATCCCAAGGAGCTTTAATTGCAAATTCATACAACCAAGTATTGTTACTAATATCAATTGGATTTGCTGGATCTGATACTATTTCAACTTTCAGAGGCAAGTGCTGAAGCAGAGAGTCTGTTTTGTTTGTGAAGTAATCATACCAGCGGGCCGTCAATCCTCCAGAGACAGCTGTATCGATCGTGACCCGGAAATCATCGGTGGTATAGATATTCTCCTGCACAATTTGACTGCCTAAGCTTTTATATTGTGGCAAAGGGGCAGTACGCCAATCAAATGTTGAAGTATCACCCTTCACTTTTGTCCAACCGATTGATCGAATACCTGCTGCCGAGTTTTTTACCGTTAATCTAAACCCATCAATAATCGGAAGATTATCACCGCTTTGATCGGTAAACAAATGCCGCTTTAACAATAATGTTGTATCACCCGTTGTTTTAGAAATTCGATAAAGATTAAATCCAAGTGTATATGAAATTTTTGTTCCATCAATTTGTTTTGCAGAATCGACAAATGTGATGTAATAATTATCGCCGGAAATCTTTTCAGGTTGAAGAATATCAATTTTTACTAATCCATCCGATAACCCTCCTTGAGCTGGAATTGCCCCATCGGTTGATGGTTTTGGATTATACTCCGCTGGGATGTAATTTTGTGCCTTCATTCCAGCAACAACCGAAACGGTGTTCGATTGCAGCAACGATCGACCAAGAGAAGATTGGTATGATTGTTCAAGGCTATCTTTTACTTGATTCCCTTTATCATACGAGGTAACGCAATACCAATATTCCACTCCGTTCAGCACAGTTGAGTCGACAAAACTGTGTTTTAATCCTGTATCTTCACCGAGCGATTGATTGAATACAGGATCTTGTCCTTTAATACCATCGATAAGATCAAATATCTTCAATGGTTTAAATCCAATAACACTTCCGAATGCATCCGTGATCGGTAACCCCCATGTTTTTCCTAGGTCATCACTGCGGTAAATTTTATATCCTTCAAAATCTTTTTTTCCTGTCAACACATCAACGGAGCTTTCCGCCTCAGCATCCCAAGATAATTTTATTTTTTTATTTCCGGGAGTTGCAGTAACAATGGGAGTTTTTGGCGGACCCGATCCTTGCAATTTTCGTTGATACATTTGTTGTGCAATTCGAACATTTTTCATCAGGTCGGTTGTATCAGGACTATTGGCAACACTGCCCGAATTTCCCATAACGGCAGCTAACGATGATTTTACTGTTTCATTCGGCTGCAAACTAAATGGACCGGTAACGACATAATAATTTATCGGCGCACCTTTAGGAAAATATTTTTTCAAACTATCAATACGTGTTTCATCAATACGGACATTGCTCCCATGAAAAAGCGAATCAGGCTTTGATAGATGCGGGTCGTTTCGATTGCTGCTGATGACAGGCCAAATCTCTTCGTCAATTATTGGTTTATAATCTCTTGCAAAATAATGAAAATCTGTCACACCTAAATTTTTTGGCGTTTCTAAAATATGCAGTCCAACAATTCCTAAAGGAGCTGGATCACTTGCCCACGCTCCGTCCTTCGTGTTGTTGATGTCATACACATAAATAAAATCGCCGGTAGGAGAAGCGGGATTCACTTTGACAAAATTGATGTAATCTTGGTTATCGTAATCGGGACGGAAGATAGCATAGTAACCAACATACACGCTGTCTAACGACTTACCGCTGGTGTTGTGAATGGTAAAATCCCAAAATAGTATGTCTTCAGCATACGGTCTTCCATAACTGTAAGCAGTTTGTTCAACTTCAATTCCAACCACCCCCTGTGGATTTGAATTATTTTTATCATCAAAGATCGAATAAATATCCCGATCAGAGACAAATTCTCCATCAATTTCTTTTCCATAGGTTGGTGAAGCAGAATCAATATCTATTCTGAAATGTCCAGGCCAGTGCCGTACACCTGGTGTACTAACCCAATTCTTGTTCTTGTCGAAAAATCCCTGCGGCCACGTTTGTGGATTATCGCTGCAGGCAAGAAATGGCGTTTCGTCGGATGAAGTTACTTTTACATCACCGGAAAATAATTTTCCGCGGGAGCCTTCTTTAGGAGACCATTCAGGAATATCGCCGACGCCTTTCAGCAGCGAAGTAATAACATTCCCCTTTGTCGCAACAACAAGACCTATTCCAAAACAGTATTGTCGTTCGGTACCAGCGCTTGCAGGCCAATGAAGTGCATCATTCCAGTATTCCTGATAGTTGGAAATTACACCATAATTTCCAATATAATTGGAAACTTGCCCTTTATCCTGGACACCCAGACCACGTTCGGTGGATGCCGCGTGTGCTTTCAAAAAGCGCTGAGGAATTTCCGATGTTTTCAAATCGCTGTGGCAATTTGAACAGTTTTTCGATTGTGCCGATACAAATAAGGAATCAGCTGTTGAAATAACAACGAGAAAAAAAATATTTTTAAATAGAACTTTGATCATATGTATGTTTCCTGTTACCAACTAAATTGGATTCCTGCTTTTATTATCCTTGGCGGACCGAGATTTGCAGGATTATGATCTGCATCCGGGGATGAACCAACAAAACCTGAAACACCGGTATCAAATGGTTTTCCTGTACGGGAATAAACATATAGAACATTTTCAACATTCAGGAGATTCGTGATTTCTAAGAAGAGGTTCGTTGATAAAAACGAACTCCATATTTTTTTTGAAGCACGAAGGTCAACGGTGGATGTCCACGGCTTTCGCGCAGAATTAATCTCCACGCGAACGGAGGGATCAACATACGGCGTATATGGAAATCCGCTCGATGATTGCAACAAAACGCTCATATTAAGATCGTCAAACGGATATATGCCGAAGATCTGAATTCCTTTTTCGTGCGGAATTGTTACACTCACATTTACAACAAACGTATGGGTTTGATCAAAATCTAAATAATTTTCACGATGGGGAATTTCTTCTTTTGTATAAGCGCTTACAAATCCGCCGAGCGGCTGCGAATTATTTCCTTTAGCAACCATATAGGTGTAGTTGATCGATCCTGAAAGGTAATTACTGTACCGCTTATTTAATGTCAGATCGATTCCTTTCACGCTTGCATAATCTGAATTATAAAAGACAACATAATCCTGCGATAAGTAACTTACCTGTAAGGTCGAAAGTAGATCTGTAATATCTTTATACCAACCGGATATTTCCAGAGCTAAATCATCGGTTAATTTGTATTTAATACCTGATTCATACGCGATCGTTTTTTGTGCTTTCACTGAAGGATTGCCGAGCAACGGCAGTGACGTCGATAGATCCTTATTATGATTGTAATAGAGGGAGTTATAATCCGGATTTTGGAAAAAATGTCCGTAAGAAAAATGGAGCACAGCACGGTCGGTAATAGGATGAGCCAAACCGATACGCGGGCTTAGCTGAGTTTTTGCAGAAACTTTTTGTTCCGGCGCAGGAATCCAATTATTGTTTGCATCATAATAGCCGAAACGCCGGATATCAGGCCAGATTGTTGCATGCGGATCGACATAATCGAATCGTAAACCAATATTCGTGATAAGATAATCATATTCAATTTTGTCTTGTATATACGCTGATCCCTCTATGGGTGAGCGCGAATATTCATCTTTATATTTCGCGCTATTTATATTGTCAACGGTTTCCTCATACACATTAATGTTATGCCCCTTAATTTCAACACCAGACTTAAATTGATTGTAATTATTCAATTGATATGTAAGATCCATTTTTCCGCTGTTAGTGGTTGTTGAATTATTGGAATACGGAGAATCATCTCCTTTCACGAAAAAGTATACATCCGTTCCGGTTTGCCCCCTCACATATTGACTTGGCAGTTTATTCCCAACTTGCTCTATATGTGAATTGTTAAACCGAGATAGCTGAAGTGTGAAAAACAAATCTGCATCAATGGTGTGTGTTAACGTAGCCACATATCGATCCGTTGTTTTTTCCAAATGACTTTGATTGTCACTCAAATATTTCCATGCATGGCTATACCGTTGATATTTATTTTTACTGCTTTGTGCCGATAAGGATAATTTTATAACCGGGCTGAACCGGTACGTTAATTTTGAAAATATATCACGTTCCAAATTATAACCATGCGGAAGATAGCTATCTTCGTTTTTTGTTTTTCCCGAGACAAAGAATGTAAGATTATCAATATATGGTATTGGTCCATTGAGTGAGGCATTGATCATACCTGCAATGGGTACATCCAATTTCAATGGATCAAATGAAACGTGGTCTATAATTGATGTGTTTGAATAAGAGTACAAATCCTGAACCCCACTAAATGGATTGGACTTTCTATAAAGTGACTTGTTGATCATCGGGGACGTATATTCTACTTTTCCGTGATACTTTTCTTCCCCTTCCTTCGTCACAACATTCACAATACTGGACATCGCTTCACCGTATTCAGCATTGAATGAACCACTGACCACAGATAATTCTTGCACCGCATCTTTGTTGATCGTGTTATTAAAATCACCGTATAACGGATCCTTCACATATTGTCCATCAATCAAATATGCTATCTCACCGCTGCGTCCTCCACGTGCGTGAATTTCACCACTAGCGTCTGTTGTAAATCCCGCTTTGGTGGATAGAACTTCTTGAATGCTGTTTACCGGCAGATTGATAAACTCATCCGCGGTAATGACCGATAATTTTGCAGTATTATCTTTTTGAAATAGCGGCCGTTCAGCAGTAACAACTTTTTCTTCCAACTCAACCGTTGTCTGTTCCAATAAGAAATCGATCTGTGTGGTAAGATCTGCTGATACAACTACATTCGTTATCTTTGTTGGCTTATAACCAAGCATTGTTGCACGTACAGAATATGTTCCGGGTCGAATATTAATGATAAAATATTGACCGTCAATATTTCCAACGGCACCCAATGCAGTCCCTTCTATAACGATTGTAGAACCAGGAAGCACTTCAGCGGTAACACTATTTTTTACTCTGCCCGATATTTTCCCGGTTGTGCCGGCATTTACTAAAGAGAAGTGTAAAACGAGTACCAAAAATACACTAACTGTATTTTGTATAAAATTTTTCAAGTTTTATCCCATGAAAATAGTTATAAAAAACTTCTCCAATCCTTAAACTGGAGAAGTTTTCTTCTTCTGTACTATTTTAGCAATACCATTTTTTTGCTTTGTACACTCTTACCGGAATTCAATGAATAGAAATAAATTCCTGATGAGACTGCATTCCCTGATTCATCTTTACCGTTCCATACCACAGCATGACTTCCCGCCGATTGATGCTGTGAGACAAGAGTCTTTATTGTTCGACCTAATTGATCGTGGATGGTCAATGACGTAAATCCATTCTCCAATAATCTATAGGATATTTTTGTTTCCGGATTAAATGGATTGGGATAATTTTGTGATAGATCGAAATTATTTGGTGTAACTGTCTTACCATTATCATGAACCGAGAGTACCGTAAGTGGTCTTACGACAATATTGTCAACATAGGTTGCCAGTCCGGTTGCACTTTGCTGGAAAGAATATACTCCAAATTTTCCTGCGGTCACTGTCGCAGTAGTGTCATAAATGGGACATCCAACTAATAATTGACCATCAAAATATGCCCAGAAACCTACTTTGGTCGCAGAAATTGTACGAACTTCTATTTTCATTTTATGCCAATTATCAGCGGCTGGAATTCCTCCAAGAATATCGGCTGCTTTAAAATCTTTACTGAATAATGGCAAGAATGTGTTCGGATCAGATTTGAGTCCGGAGAAATTGATACGTGCACTTGCATCAAAATCTGAACGCATTTTATAAAAATCTTTTTTAGCACTATCCGCATACACAACCAATCCGGAATACGCTGACAGTGATGTTCCAACATAACAATACACATCCGCTTCGATTGAATAATCTTTTAGATCCAGAGCGCCCGCAGTCGCCACTGCAGATCCGGTAAATGAACCATCAAGGTCTTGAAGCAAACCAACAAAATTTCCGCCACCGGTAAGTGCTTTAGGAGCATTCGCCATTGGTTTTGCAATCACTGTCTCTTCACCTTTGTAGTTACTTCCCCATGAAGCGCTTGCTGTACCGGATTCAAATGTTTCCGAAAAAACTGTCGTTTGTGCGACGACAATTTGGAATGCCGCAAAAAATAACACTATGACTAACGATTTTGAAATCGTAAAAAAACTCTTCATAACACACCTCGCAGATTAATTAATAAATAAATTGTGGATTTAAGAAAACATATTTTAGGATATTTATTTTTTAAGGCTGTGTTTTTTAAACAATTCAAATTATTTGGTTGAATATTATGCGACGTAACGATAGTCAACTGATGATGCTTCAAATAAAAAAAATCCCACAATTGTTTTTTCTATCAAGAAAATGTATGCTTTCTCATAGTAAAGTGCAACAGATAGTTATACAAAATATTTGTATATTAATTAAAGTTAGTCCGATAAATCGGACTATTTAGTATGAAAATATAACGATAGTTTCATCGCCGTCATGATTAAAATAAGTCATATCTGTTCTCTATGCGACTCTTTTAAAAAATTTGCTCTCATATAATAACCTCTTATTTCACTCTTACTGTTATATTTCGTAAATTGACAGTAACAAAAGGGATTGACACAGATGGAGAATCAACCGGAACAAAAAAAAGAAATCACGAAAAGTGAAGTGCTTGCCGCATTGAAAGATGTTTATGATCCTGAAATTCCAGTAAGCATAGTCGACCTTGGACTAGTGTATGATGTAAAGATCATCGATGACTGGGTTGGCGTGAAAATGACCCTCACTTCTCAAGGATGTGGGCTCTCTGATCAAATTGCAAACAATGTGCGACAACGTGTCTCCTCTCTCCCCGGTGTTTCCGATGCTGATGTTAGGATTGTTTGGCAGCCTGCTTGGAATGCTTCCATGATGAGTGAAGAAGCAAAAAAGAAAGTCCAATTCATTGGCTAACAGATGTTGTGTTTCCAAACAAAAAAATGAGTGAGCAAAAAAGAAAAAATATTTGAAACTATAAAAAGCTCACTGCACCCGCGAAATCGAAATCGCTTCCGTTATGACTTCATCAACCTTATCAAGAATTATCCAGAACTTAGTGAGTTTGTCTTTACAAACGACTACTACCACGAAACAATTGATTTTGCAAACCCACTTGCAGTAAGAGCACTTAATAGGGTGCTGCTCAAAGATTTCTACGGAATTTCGTATTGGGACATACCGGATAATTACCTCTGTCCTCCGATTCCGGGACGAGCAGATTATATTCACTACATAGCAGATCTGCTTGCTTCATCGAACAATGGAATCATCTCAAATGGTAATGTTATCTCTGTACTTGATATTGGTGTCGGTGCAAATTGTATTTATCCGCTCATCGGTAATAAAGAATACGGATGGCTTTTTGTTGGGTCTGATATTGATCCTATTGCGATTGCCTCTGCAAAAAAGATTTTAGAATTAAATAAAATATCGAACGAAACAATAGAGATACGCCAGCAGTCATCTTCCGAGAATATCTTTTTTGGAGCAATACAACCAAATGAAATGTTCGATCTCGCGATCTGCAACCCTCCGTTCCACAAATCAATGAAAGAAGCCGAAGCACGAACCCAACGAAAATGGAAAAATTTAGGTTTTACGAAAGAAGAAAAACCAACCCTAAATTTCGGTGGTCAAAATTCAGAGATTTGGTGTGCTGGCGGTGAAGAGCGTTTCGTGAGCACAATGATTGAAGAAAGTGTGCAATTTAAAAAATCAGTGTTGTGGTTCTCCACTCTTATTTCAAAAAATTCTAATCTTCCTGCTGTCTATAAAGAATTAATAAAAATTGGAGCATCTGATGTGCGAACACTTACGATGGCGCAAGGTCAAAAAATAAGCAGAATTGTTGCTTGGACTTTTTTGAATGAATCTGAACAAAATATATGGCGAAATAGAAGGTGGCACTCCTTTCCTCCAAAATTAGGTAGAAAGAATGATTAGAAAGATGACTGATTTCCTTAAATTAGATTATCTTTCTAGATTTCATTAATCCCTACTTATATTGTACAACAAAATGAAGTAAATGATGATATTTTTCGTCATTTTGTTATAGAACTTGAACAATTAAGTGACTCATTTCGTAACATTTCCAACTAAGAACTTTGTTTTGTCAATCAAAGCTAGTTCTGCATAAAGAAGATTCATGCCTTTCAAAACCTTGCACATTATCGAACCAATTCTTAAAGCATTAAAAGAAGAAGGTTATAATACTCCAACTCCGATTCAATCGAAAGCGATTCCTATCGTATTACAGGGAACCGATCTTCTCGGCTGCGCACAAACCGGAACTGGAAAAACAGCGGCGTTCGCAATTCCCATTCTTCAATTATTGAGCGGATATACATCGCACGACAATAAGAAGAAGATCAGAAGTCTTATTGTTACGCCTACACGCGAATTGGCAATCCAGATCAACGAAAGTTTTAAAGCGTATGGCAGACATACCGGCTTAGTCTCTACTGTTATCTTCGGCGGTGTCGGACAGCAGCAGCAAACCAACGCATTGCAGCGAGGTGTAGATATATTAATTGCAACACCGGGCAGACTGCTCGATCTGATGAACCAAAAATTTATCTCATTAAAAGATATTCAGATCTTCGTACTGGACGAAGCAGATCGCATGCTTGATATGGGTTTTATCCATGATGTAAAAAAGATACTGCATGCACTTCCGCAAAAACGACAATCACTGTTTTTCTCCGCCACTATGCCGGCAGAGATCGTCAAACTTTCCGGAACAATTTTACATAATCCATCAAAAGTAACGATCACACCCGAATCGTTAACGGTCGATATCATCAATCAGCACGTTTTGTTTGTCGATAAAGGAAATAAGAACGCGCTTCTGATACATCTCTTAAAAGATAAAACGATCAAAACTGCACTGGTGTTCACCCGCACAAAACATGGAGCTGATAAAGTAGTAAAAGTGCTGTTGAAAAATAATATTTCAACAGAAGCAATTCATGGCAACAAAGCGCAGAATGCCCGCCAGCGTGCTTTGGCGAACTTTAAAGCTCAAACGACACGTGTGCTTGTTGCGACGGATATTGCGTCGCGCGGTATCGATGTGGATGATATGGAATTCGTTATCAATTACGAAATGCCGAACATTGCGGAAACATATGTCCACCGCATTGGCAGAACAGGCCGTGCAGGTGCGAAAGGAACAGCATATTCATTCTGCGATGCTGAAGAAAAAGAATATCTTCGTGATATAGAAAAACTGATCGGCAAAAAGATTCCTGTAATGGAAAATTACCTATTTCCTTTAATTGATCATAATCCCATAAAAGCTCCGAAACAACAGCAGCAAAGACATCAACGAGCACAACATTCGCACCAGTCCGGTCATTCCTCATCAAAAACATCAGGATCTGGAAGCGGGGAAAAGAAAAAATGGTTTGGAAGACCAAAAAATCAAAGCCGTTAATAAATAATACATTATTTAAGAAAAACTTGGCTTGACTTAGATTCCGATGTTTTTTACATTTTCATAAATGAATGATCGAATTTGAAAGGAAACTATTATGAAAGCGAAAGATATTCTTGCTTCAAAAGGACACGTAATATTTACCATAAAAGAAGGCGAATCTGTTCAGGCCGTTGTAGCAAAATTAGTAACCAATAAGATCGGCTTTTTGGTTGTTTTTGATTCTGCCGATGATGTTTCGGGTGTTATTTCAGAGCGAGACGTCGTCAACAAATGTATCCATCAACATAAAGATCCCGGTCATATGAAGGCCATTGAGATCATGACAAAACGAGATGATTTAATCTCTGCCGCAGAAGAAGATGATATTGAAAAGATCATGAATATTATGACCGCAAAAAAAATACGCCATCTTCCTGTGTTCAAAGAAGATCAATTAACAGGAATCATTTCCATCGGCGATGTGATTAAATTCATTCTTGAAGCTAAGAATGATGAGATCAAGACCTTAACGGATTACGCTTTTGGGCAATATCCGTCGTAACACATTATTCTTCGCAGCAGTCCATTTTTTCTTGGTGTTGAACTGTGTGAGTGATTTTAGGACTTAGAAGAGGGATTCCTAGATTCATTCCTCGCAGGATAAGAATTATGGCAAGTGCAATACTCATTATCGGTATTGCCCGAGTAAGTAGTGATCGATATTTCATTGAAATCAATTTCCCTGCGATTGCAACAGCAATCAATGCTGGAGATGTTCCCAACCCAAATACGATCATAAACATGGCACTTTGCCTCACATCTGCCACTGCCGTTGCTCCAATTAACGCTGTATACACAAGGCCACACGGAAGGAATCCATTCAAAACTCCGAGTGAGAACAAAGCGATCTTTCCTCTTTTGTGTATCAGTATAGAAAATTTGACTTTTACAAAGCTGTAGAGATAATTAAGCGGTGAGAACTTCTCTAATTTCGCTTTGAACCCAATTGGAATTGCAATCGTTAGTAAAATTATAGCACCTAAAATAATTGAAACATCCTGTTGGAAATTCATCAGGAAACCTCTTCCTGCCAGACCTAAACCTGCTCCCATAATTCCATACGTTATCGCTTTACCAAAATTAAAGATCACGCGCTCAAGGATAAATTTCCACCGAGATGTTGCATTCGTCGGAATTGCGAGTACGAGCGGACCGCACATTCCAACACAATGTATACTGCCAAGCAGACCAAGAGCAAATGCTGCTAAAAGGTTCATCATTTTTTGTCTATTGAATAATTACTGGTAATTCAGAATAGTATTCTTTTTGACCGACAGTCCAAAATATTTTGGCTCGCCATAAACCCTGCATCATTGTTCCCGTAGAAAATATCTGTGAGTATGCTGAATCAATCTTGACCCTCGTTTGAAAATCACCGTGCTTATCAGAAGGTCGGAAAAAATATATAGTTCCTGAATATGATCCAACTGCACCAAGGTTCGGGAACTTTAATATAATATTTGAAGCAGTGACATCAATTCCAATATTTTGTTCAAGTGCGGTAGTACTTTTCACTAATTCGATATGCTGTTGATATTTCAACTCTTTTTCATAGTAATCATCTGTAACAAGATCGACAGTTGTTGAAACCGAAATATAGACCATAGCAAATACGGCCAACGCAAACAGAATAAAACTTACGACAATACCAAATCCCCAGTTATATTTTATTTTCATTGATGGTCTTCTTTCTTTTCAGAATGTTGCCCCTCATTATGTTCTCTTTTTTCCACCGGCCCTAGGAAAGACGTATTAATATGATGAATTTCAACACCTTCAGAATATACTCCTATCTCCAGAGGAGTATTCATCGTCTCAATGGAATTCTTATCCAACGAAATAAACATTTTCGTCAACACAACTTCTTGAGGATCAACGCTTTTGTTGTCGCCGAGAATTTTAATTTCACCATTTCGATTAAGCAATTTTACTTCAATATTTTTCTGTTCAAATGTTTTATTCAATACCTTCATATCGTACAAATTGCTAACCAT
>JANXZD010000354.1 GCA_025355705.1 Bacteroidota bacterium
TTTCAATGTAAAATTGAGTTTCGTGATCGCCGCAGGGATCTTTCTGCTCTTCTCTGCTCCTCTGTTCATTTTTTTACGCGATCATAAAACCAAGTTTGAATATAAAGTATCCTATGTAAAAGCAGGGATCCAACGAGTGCAGGATACGATCCATCATCTGAAGAACTACAGGAATGTATCCCGATTCCTTCTCGCTTTTTTTATTTATAATGACGGCATCCTCACGGTTATTTCATTTGCATCGATCTTTGCAACGCAGACACTTCATTTCTCTTTGCAGGAGGTGATCGTTCTTTTTGCCGTCGTTCAAGCCTCAGGAATTGTCGGTTCGTTATTTTTCGGGATCATCACGGACAAGATCGGTGCGAAACGAACAATTGCCATCAATCTTATTCTCTGGATCATCATCGTGGCTGCTGCATATTTTGTTGACACAAAGGAAATGTTCTATGTGATCGGTGCAATTGCCGGGAGTTCCATGGGCGCATCACAGGCAGCAAGCAGAAGTTTGATGGCACAATTGACGCCGAAAGAACGGGAAGCAGAATTCTTTGGATTTTACGACGGTTTGTGCGGAAAAGCCTCTGCGGTTGTCGGTACTTTTTTGTTCGGGCTGATTTCGTATATTACAGGCAACCAGCGAGTTTCTGTTCTAACGATAGGAATATTTTTTGTTGTCGGTTTAATATTATTGGAACGGGTGAATGATAAAGAATATGCACGATAATTTTTAGGTGGACCAATGAAAATAATCCTCACTCTGCTTGTCATTGTATTTCTCTCTCCAACCAAAGAGCAATTACTATTGAACGACAACGAACACATCAAACTGGAGATACAAAAGCCTGATAAAATTTCGATTGCAAAAGCGAATGAAATAAGTTTTTTGTTCGAACCGATCGTTGGAATTCATGTCAACACAAACCCTCTTTTTGAATTGAAACTTGAAAAGAATTCTCCCTTTGAAATTGTCGGAAAAGCTCGGTTCCAAAAGAACGAGAAGGATTATCTCGATATCAATACACCGGTTGCGTTTTCGTTCAAGGTCAACAAAGGAACCAACGTGGGAACACAAACACTTAAAGGAAAACTGAATTATTTTTACTGCTCCGATAAAGATGGCTGGTGCAATCGCTTTTCTCAACCGATCGATGTATCCATTGAAGTTATTCCATGAAAAATATCTTCTTCTTTTCCGATGTCCACTTGGGGCTGCACGATAAGCAGCGTGAGAAAGAAAAGGAACAACGCGTTCTTTCGTTCCTTTCCCACGTGCAAGAACATGGAGAACAACTGTTTATCATGGGCGATCTGTTCGATTATTGGTTTGAATATAAGAATGTGATCCCGCGGGGATATCACAATATTATTGCAAAATTATCATTGCTTGTAGAGCATGGCGTTAACGTTCATTACCTTGCCGGCAATCACGATTTTTGGTTGAAGGATTTTTTTCCGAATGATCTGGGGATTCCGGTGTATAAAGATCCTTTTCAAGTAGAACTTCGCGGAAAGAAATTCTTTCTTCATCATGGTGACGGTCTGGCATTGAACGATACCGGGTATTTGATCCTAAAGAAAATCCTTCGCAGCCCGGTCAGTATTTTTTTGTATTCACTGTTCCACCCTGACTGGACTGCTCCCATTGCGAAAGAATCTTCTAAAACCAGCCGCGCATATACCGGGAACAAGGACTTCGGCGAAACTGACGGGATGATCAAATTTGCAGAAGAGAAATTCCGCGTTGGTATTGATTATGTGGTCATGGGTCATCGGCACAAACCGCTTGTCCATGCCGTTGGCAATGCGCTCTATCTTAATCTTGGCGATTGGATCACATATAATACATACGCAGAATTCGATGGTACGAAACTTGAACTTAAAATCTGGAAATAGGTCTTCACACATTCTAAATAAAATCTAAAAAGAAATTACGCAGAGCGTTCTCTTTCTAACATTATGGCAGAAAAGAAAAAACCAAATTACAGTTCAGAACAAATGAAAAAATATTTCAGCGATCCCGTCTATCGTGAAGAGCTTTTGAAAAAAGGAAAAAGTTTTTTTCAAAAGTTCCGCTTCTATTTTTTAGGGGCATTGGTCCTGTTCCTTCTTCTCATGGTCGTCTACGCCAATTATATCATTTCCGGACTTCCCTCACTGGAAGAACTGGAAAATCCGAGACCGGAACTTGCCACAAAGGTATATTCTATTGATGGTGAAGTATTGGGAACATTCTTTCTTACAAAGAATCGTTCGTATGTCGGATATAATCAAATTCCCCAAAGTGTGATCGATGCACTTATTTCCACAGAAGATAAAAATTATTATGAACACTGGGGCGTTACACCCTGGAGATTTATCCGCGCAATGTTCAAGAATCTTCTTTACCTTCGCTTAAAAGAAGGTGCAAGTACCATTACCCAGCAGCTTGCACGAAATCTTTACGGATTGCAAAATACAAATGAAAGCGCCTTTGATAAAGCGACCAGAAAATTGCGGGAATTCATCACCTCGGTTCAGATCGAAAAGAATTTTACAAAAAAAGAGATCCTTGAAATGTATCTGAATACGATCTTCTTTGGCCGTGGTGCATATGGAATTTCCGCTGCATCTGCGGTTTTTTATGACAAAAAAGTTGAAGAACTGACCGTTGGTGAAAGTGCGATGCTAATTGCCATCTTGAATGGACCGAATTATTACGACCCTATTCGTCATCCCGAACGCGCTCGCTCGCGTCGCGATCTTGTGCTGGCGTTGATGGTACATGAAGGCCGCCTTTCTCAAGTTCAAGCCGAGAAAATAAAAAAAGAACCAATGTCGTTCACCAATAACGAGGTCGAAGGACCGCTTGGCATTGCATCACATTTCGTGGAATATATTCGTCAGCAAATGCGCGACAAAGCCGATAAGTATGGTTTCAATATCTATAAGGATGGATTATCCGTCTATACTACACTCGACAGCCGAATGCAGAAATATGCCAACCGTGCGGTTGAAGAACACCTTGCAGAAAAACAACAACAGTTCGATCTCATTTGGGATTGGAATAAAAAACCCGCCTTATTGGAAAAAATATTGGATCGAACGGCGCGACAAACTGAGGAATACCGCAGAAGCGATAATAAGGACAGTATTGTTACATCTCTTAAACATAGTCAATTATTTATCGATTCTATTAAAAAAGTGTTCCAGTCAATTGAAGTTGGTTTTGTTGCGATCGATCCAAAGACCGGTGGAATCCGCGCAATGGTCGGCGGCAGGAACTTCCGTTCATTCCGGTACGGATTGAACCATGTTACACAAATTCGGAGACAACCGGGTTCATGTTTCAAGCCATTTGTCTATACCGTTGCGATCGATAATGGTTATCCCCCATCATATGAATTGCTCAATCAACCAATCACCGTTATGATGGAAGACGGAACAGAATGGCGTCCGGGAAACTTCGAAGGTGATGTCGGCGGAAAATCAACACTCAGAAATGCATTGACGAGATCGCTCAATTTAGTCACCGTTCGTGTCATTATGGACGTTGTTACGAGAGAACAAGTTGTGGAATATGCCAAACGCATGGGAATAAAATCTCCTATCCCTCCGTATTATTCAATTGCACTTGGCACAGCGCAGGTGACTCCGCTAGAAATGACATCGGCATTCGGTGTGTTTGCAAACGAAGGTGTGTCAGTAGATCCAAATTCAATTATTCGGATCGAAGATAAGGACGGAAATGTTATTGAAGATAACATTCCGGAAAAGAAAGAAGTCCTGAGCAAAGAAACAGCATACATCATGACGAATATGATGGAAGATGTTGTCAACAGTCCATATGGATCCGGTGCGCGGATAAGGAATTTTTTCCATTATCCTGCAGCAGGAAAGACTGGAACAACTCAAGACTATGCCGATGCCTGGTTCGTCGGATTCACTCCGCAGCTTGCAGCGGGTATGTGGGTTGGTTTTGATGATCAGTCGGTAACATTCAATTCGGCTGATGGCCAAGGTGGAAGAGCTGCCGCTCCATTGTTTGGCCGTTTTATGAAATATGTGTACGAAGATAAAACTATCCCTGTAACGCAAGCGTATTTTAGAATACCGAACGGTGTTGAGCGGGATACGATCTGTGCGGAGACGAAAAAACTTGCAACTGAATTTTGTCCGGTAAAGATCACTGAGATCTTCAACTCAAAATATCTCCCGGCACGCTGTGATGTCCATGTCAGCGCAGACTCACTCGATACCGGGAAATCATCAGAATTTTAACAGGAAGAGTCTTGTCAACGATCTATAGTGTAACAAGACTCTTTACTTTTTCAGCGACCACTCCTGCTTCAATATTCTTCATGCAGACAAACGTTCCTATCGGACATTCGTTCCCGCCATGAATGGCACATGGCCGGCATGATAAATTTTTGGACTCAATAACAACATCATGCTTTCCGTATGGCGCAAAACCAAATTCAGGAACCGTTGCACCAAAGATCGCAACGACGGGCGTTCTCACTGCAACCCCTATATGGAGCGGTGCACTATCGTTGGTGACCAACGTTTTACATCGGCGAATAAGTTCTGCGGATTGTAGTAATGACAGAGTTCCGGTCGCATCGTGAATGTTCTTGTGCTTCGCTGTCTCAACGATCGCTTTCCCTAATTCAATATCTTCTTTCCCGCCGACAATCACGATTTCAAATCCAGCCTGTGCTAGTATCACCGAAAGTTCAGAAAATCTTTCGATGAGCCAGCGTTTTGTTCTCCATACTGAACCCGGAGCTATTGCTATCATTGAATTGTGATTGAGAATTTCTCTCTCGAATAAAAATTTGTCGATTGCGGCACGATCCGCAGCAGAAGGATATAATTGAGGAAGTTCTTTTCGTTCGACTGAAATACCTAACGGAGCGACCAAAGAAAGATTCCGTTCGATCTCATGCAGTGATGTGTTATAGCGGACAATGTGATTATAGAACATTGTTCCCGAAGCACTGGAAAATCCTATCCTTTTTTTGATGCCGCTCAATCCTACAACGACCGATGTTCGGAATGAACGGTGTGGAACAACGGCAAGCTCATAGTGCTGAATTCGCAGTTGTCGTGACAATGACAGAATTCCAACAATGCCTTTTTGGCTTTTCCGTTTATCATACCGAATGATGGTAGAAATCGCTGGATGATTTGCAAGGAGCTCTGCCGCAACAGGAGTTGTCACAACATCGATTGTTGCAAGCGGGAATTTTTTGTGAATGACCTGGATCATCGGCAGCGTGAGAATAACATCACCAAGAAACGCCGTTTGAAAGACCAGGATCCGTTTAGGTATCATTATCAAATGGGATCTTTCTTCATCCGTTTCAAATATGTTTCTGTATGTTTCCATCGTTTGTGCATCCACAACCACTGCTCGGGATGAAGCCTGATGTATTTCTCCAATACGCTCACATGCCTCTGCGTCAGCTCGACCATCTTTGCTTCGTTAGTACCGGTAAGATTCGTTGTATCGATTTCCTCTAACTCGATCTTGAATTTTGAGAGACCCTCGCGGACCAACATCAGCATAATCATCGGCGCGCCGCTGCGTAACTGAAAGACAGCAGGACCTTGATGTGTTGACGCCGGTCTTCCAAAAAAATTAGCATAGATTCCGCTTTCGGGTCCGCTTTGATCAGCAATCAAAGCTACTATTTCATTGTTGGAAAGTGCCCGAAGTGAGTCTCGTAATGCCCGTTCCATCAAGACAAGTTTACTTCCAAACCGTGAACGCATTGAAGAGATAAAATCATTAACAAACGGGTTACGTTGTTTTTGCACAACTATTGTGTATTTTTCAGGAACATGAACGGAAACCGCAAGCGCACATAATTCCCAACTTCCATAATGTCCGGTCAACACGATCAATCCTTTGCCTGACTTGAGATACGATTTCATCTTTTCTTTTTCAGGGAAGGAAATATATTGCTGAATTTGTTCCGCGGTGAGTTTATCCAAATAAAGGATTTCAAAGTATGCCGTTAAAAGATTTTGAAACGACGCTTTCGCAATCACCATGATCTCTGCTTCGGTCTTTTCCGGAAATGCGTGGCGAAGATTGTCTAAAATGAGTTTCTTCCTGGGACCAATAACCGAAAAAATGAATGCCCCAAATCCGCTGCCAAGCCGCTGAACATTTTGAAAACTAAATAAACGGACGAACAAATAAGCGAGTCGGAAGAAGAAATATTCAATGTGATTTTGCATGGTGAAAAATACGAAAAGAGTGCGCGGAAATCAAAAAAGCGATGGATTGATGAATGATCTATAGTGCTTTGAAAACGATCAGCGTAATATCGTCAGACTGGGCAGCGCCTGCACTGTACCGTTGAATCTCATTTTTAATGTCCGACAACATTTCCGATGCAGTTCTGCCATTCAATGTTGTCACAAAAGCCTCCAACCGTTCTTCAGTATAATCAATTCCGCCCGTGTCCATGGCTTCACTCACACCATCCGTGAAAAGTATCACGCTGTCGCCTGAATGGAGGTGCACACTTCCTTCCTGATACGGCAGTACCGTTTTCATGATACCGAGGATCAATCCCCCGTCGGTCAACCGCTCAATGGTTCCATCTCGTCGTAACACAAACGGTGGATTGTGGCCTGCGTTGACATACCGGAATTTTTTGGTGTGAGTGTTCAACGAACCCCAAAAGAAAGTGATAAACTTATCTGAACTTGTATTCCGATAGATCAGATCATTGATCCGTGCGGTAGCGATAGAGAGTGCTAATTGAAACGGGACCAAGGCATGCACTGTCGCTTGAACATTTGCCATCAACAACGATGCCGGAGTCCCTTTTCCGGAAACATCGGCGATGGTAACAATGAACGTTCCATGATCGGTTGGGATCACATCATAATAATCACCGCCGACTTGTTTTGACGAGATATTCTCCGCTGCAATTTCAAATCCTTCGATCGTTGGCAATGTACGAGGAAGCAATCCTTGCTGGATCTCTCGAGCGATCAGTAATTCACTCTCCATTTTCTTCTTTTCAAGTTCTTCATTGAACAGTCTTGCATTTTCGAGCGATACAAATGCAAGGTTTGAGAGAGAAAAGATGAATTCAAGATCACTTTGCGAATATCCGCTTCCGCGAAGCTTATCGCCAAGACACAGGACACCCTTCACTTCGTTTTGCATCTGCAGTGGTACTAATGCCGCGATCTTTTCTTTCACCAAATGTTCATGCAGTGTCTTGAATTTTTTTGCTCCGGATATTTCGGATACCAGCAGCGGAGTTGAAACAAGTTGAAACATTGACTGTTTATCCGTTTCAAGATACTCCCCTGATATTTTTGAATAAACGCTCTTCCCTTCTTTTAAACAGATCGCATACCTGTTCGTCCCAACTTGACCCATCAATGTTAGTGAGAATAGTTTCACAACGATCTCAGGATTGAGAATACCGCCGAATTCTTTTGCAAGTTCGAACAACGTCTTAAGCTGCTGGATCTTTTCATCGAGTGAGCGATTGATCTTTTTTATTTCTCCGAACGATAATCCTTTTTCAATCGCCGTTGCGGACAAACTGATGAACGTTTCAACAAATGCCTTTTGCTCTTTTGTGATCTTCCGTTGCGGATGTTCTGCCACGCCGAAATATCCGATGACATGTTCCTGAGAAATGATCGGGAACATTATATTAATGCCGATCGAGAACAAAGATTCAGCATACTTCGTATCAACACGGATGGTCCTTTTCCCCACTCTCGGTAATCCCAGTTCCTGATTCAAAGAATGTTTTGGTATACCTTTTCCATTTGCGGTAAAGAATATTTTGTTGTTCTTCCGCAACAAGACAATCCCTTTTGTCGTCAATAGTTTCCCCATTAACGTCAGGAGCATTGTATCAAGGATGAACGAAAGGTTTAGTGAGGAATTGACAACCTGACTGAACTCAAAGAGAGCAACAAGTTCATTTTCGGAACGGGATGTTCGAGAGTTGGTTGTCACAATGTTAATGAAGAGTTTTGATCATGCGAAGCACATTCTTATCACTATGGAGATTGAATTCAACTTTATCCATGATCCGTTTCATCAGATACACTCCAAGACCGCCGCGGCGATAATGGGCTAAATAATCTTTCATATCGGGAGATTGTATGGCATTCGCGTCGAAATGCTTTCCGTTATCGGAGATGATTATTTCGAAATCATTCCCTTTTCGAATGATATCAATGTCAATCCGTTGATCCGGTGCGTACGCATATCCGTGTTTGATGATGTTCGTGCATGCTTCATCAACTGCAATAGTGATCTTATTGATATCATCCTCAATAAATCCATGCGACCGTGCCTGACCGGACACAAATTCACGTACATCATTCAGCCGTTCCGTTTGGCTCAGAATTGTCAGCGTGGATTTATATGATTGTTGATTTGCCATGATCGTCAGAATCAATCGGTCGTTTTATGGTGTTTCGAATTTTTTTGCAGCATCCTCTTCAAGCTTTACAATGTCATACAGCATCGGAAAACCGAGCAGATCAAAGATATTGAACACCTTTGGCGACATATCGGAAAGTTTAATATCGCCGCCACCTGAACGCACATCCTCAATGAATGCCATAAAGACACCAAGTCCGGCACTTGAGATGTACGACATCTCTCTGCAATTCACGATGATTCGAAATTTCTTTTCGTTCAACATTTTTTGGAATGCTTCTTCGAGGGTCGGTGTCGTGTGGGCATCTAAATATCCCTTCAACTCCAACACATGGATATTGTTGGCTCGTTCTCGAATATGTACTTTAAAATCACTCATACGTGCTCCTAAAAGGATAAACGGTTTATATTCAACGTAGTTTCAGCGCTTTGAAAATTATAATATCTCATTGAAGAGATCAATTCATTACAGCCACTTCACGACAAAGATCGTAAGATCATCATGGTACCCTTTTGCATCCGTATAATTCCATACGGTTTGAATAATGGATTCTTTGATCTCTTCAGACGTTTTCTCTTTATGTCCACTCACAACATCCATTAAACGCTCGTAACCAAATTCTTCACCCGATGGAGAACGTGACTCGGTGACTCCGTCAGTATAAAATACGCAGACATCACCACTTTTCATCATGATTTTTTTCTCTGCAATATTTTCTTCGAAGATCTTTCCAGTCTTTAGTCCAAGCCCTAAACCGTCCGGTTTTAGATATTCCTGCTTCGATGCAGAGATATAGAGAATTGGACAATGACCTGCCCGTGCAATGATCAATTCTCCGGTTTTGATATTGAGCGTTGAATAAATTAAACTAATAAATGATCCCTTGTCAATACTTGAGACGAGTGCTTCATTTGC
>JANXZD010000356.1 GCA_025355705.1 Bacteroidota bacterium
AGCCCGAGCATCGCAGCCTTATATTGAGCAGATATTTATTCGCCGTGCAGAAGGAATGACGAGAGAAGAATTCGATCGCAAATTGTATGTTGTGCGTAAACGTGCAGAAGCGGAACTGTACTCTTCGGATATCAAAGAAAAAGATTTCTTTTATATTCCTTCGCTCTCTTCCAGAGTAATTATCTACAAAGGACTATTGCTTGCTCCGCAGATTAAACAATTCTATAGTGAACTTTCGGATACGGATACAGAAAGCGCACTCTGTTTAGTGCATCAACGATTTTCCACCAACACAATGCCGAACTGGCAGCTGGCGCATCCGTTTAGATATGTAAGTCATAACGGAGAGATCAATACAATGCGCGGTAACGTTATATGGATGCATGCTCGTCAATCAGTGCTACGGTCGGATTTGTTCGGAGATGATCTCAAAAAAATATTCCCTATCATTCAGCCGGAAGGAAGCGACTCCGCAGCACTCGATAATGCTGTTGAATTATTGTATCACTCCGGAAGAAGTCTGCCGCATGTTATGTCGATGTTGATTCCTGAAGCATGGAGCCATGATGTGACGATGTCTCCGGAGAAAAAAGCATTCTATGAATATCATGCGTCGCTGATGGAACCATGGGATGGACCCGCAGCAGTTGCATTCACTGACGGAAAAGTTATCGGCGCAACATTGGATCGTAACGGACTTCGTCCTGCACGATTTATTGAGACACACGACGGATTGTTGATTATGTCTTCCGAAGTCGGTGTGTTGCCGATCGAACCCGAGCGAGTAAAGATGAAGGGAAGACTTGAGCCGGGGAAAATGCTTCTCGTCGATCTTGAACAAAAGAGAGTTATCCTTGACGAAGAAATTAAATCGCAGTTAAGTTCGCGTAAGCCGTATGGAAGCTGGATTAAAGAGAATCAGATCACTCTCGAACAACTTGCCGAACCACCACGTGCACATATGCTGAGTGAAAAAGATATCATTCAACGTCAGCGAATGTTCGGATATAGCGACGAAGATGTGAGAATGCTCATCACTCCGATGGCAGTGAATGGCGAAGAAGCGATCGGTTCGATGGGAACCGACACGCCGCTGGCATGTTTGTCCGATAAACCACAATCACTGTTCAACTATTTTAAACAGTTGTTTGCACAAGTGACAAATCCTCCGATCGATCCGATCCGTGAAGAATTCGTGATGTCATTGACAAGTTACATCGGTACGGAACGAAATATTCTTGAAGAAACACCGATGCATTGCCATACATTAAAATTGCAGCATCCGATACTGACAAACAGCGAGTTGGAAAAATTGCGTCGTGTATCGCAGGGAGATTTTCTTACCACAACACTTCCGATGTTGTTCCGCGTTAATGGCGGAGAACAGGAATTGGAACGCGCTCTTGACGGACTTTGTCGTCGTGCTTCGTTAGCAATCGAATCCGGTTATACTATAATAATACTTTCAGATCGAGGCGGAGATGAAGAGTACGCACCGATTCCAAGTTTATTAGCGATGACGGCGGTACACAATCATTTAGTGAGAGAAAAAACTCGAACACAGGTTGCACTTGTCGTTGAATCGGGTGAACCGCGCGAAATAATGCATTATTGTCTGTTGATTGGTTACGGTGCAAGCGCCGTGAACCCGTACCTTGCGATTGAAACGATCGAAGATCTTGCAAATAAAGGACGCTTATCAAAAGATGTAACGGCGGAATATGCGGTCAAAAATTATAAAAAAGCAGTTGGAAAAGGTTTGTTGAAAGTCTTTTCGAAAATGGGAATTTCAACACTACAAAGTTATCGCGGCGCGCAGATATTTGAAGTGCTTGGATTGAATAAAGCGTTAGTTGAAAAATATTTCCATGGAACTTCGTCGCGCATTGAAGGAATTGGGCTGGATGTCTTGGTAGAAGAAGCGAGACGAAAGCATGAATTTGCAATGCAGTCATTCTCACAAGCAGACACCGAACTCGATCTCGGCGGAAATTATCATGTTCGAACCAACGGTGAACGTCATTTGATCAATCCCACAACCGTAACGAAACTGCAGCAGGCTGTTCGGAAAAGAGATTTCAAAACATTCAAAGAATTTTCCGCCATTATCAACGATCAAAGTAAAGAATTCTTTACGCTTCGCGGGTTGATGGAATTCAAAGAGGGAACTCGAAGTGTTCATATTGAAGATGTAGAACCGGCAAAACAGATTGTAAAACGGTTTGTCACCGGGGCGATGTCGTTCGGCTCGATCAGCAAAGAAGCACATGAAACGATCGCCATTGCAATGAATCGTATGGGCGGAAAATCGAACACTGGAGAAGGGGGCGAAGACGAAGCGAGATTCAGTTCTGATGCGAACGGAGATCTGCGACGAAGCGCGATCAAGCAAGTTGCTTCCGGAAGGTTTGGTGTAACGGCAAATTATCTTGTTAACGCTGACGAGATTCAAATTAAAATTGCACAAGGGGCGAAACCAGGTGAAGGGGGTCAACTTCCAGGATTCAAAGTCGACGAAGTGATTGCAAAGACCCGTCATTCAATCGCTGGTGTCGGACTTATTTCACCGCCGCCGCACCATGACATCTATTCGATTGAAGATCTTGCACAATTGATCTACGATCTGAAAAATGTAAATCCGATCGCACGAATTTCGGTGAAGTTAGTTTCAGAAGTCGGTGTTGGAACGGTTGCAGCGGGTGTTGCAAAAGCGCATGCCGATATGATCCTGATCAGTGGAGACAGCGGTGGAACAGGTGCGTCGCCGCTGACATCCATCAAACATGCCGGAGTTCCATGGGAACTTGGACTTGCTGAAACACAACAAGTGTTGGTGATGAACGATCTTCGCAGCCGTGTTCGATTACAAACGGACGGTAAATTACAAACAGGTCGCGATGTTGTCATTGCTGCTTTGCTTGGCGCAGAAGAATTTGGTTTTTCAACTGCACCGTTGATCTCTATGGGATGTATCATGATGCGCAAGTGTCATCTGAATACATGTCCAGTTGGAATTGCAACCCAAGATCCTGAGCTGAGAAAAAAATTTACCGGAACACCGGAACAGGTCATCAACTTCTTTTTCTTTATTGCAGATGAAGTTCGTGAGATCATGGCAAAACTCGGCTTCCGTACTCTGGATGAAATGATTGGCCGTGTCGATATGCTTCAACAACGAAAAGATATCGATCATTGGAAGGCAAAAGGGATCAATCTTTCTTCAATTCTTCATCAACCGACAGTTCCTCTGAGAATTGGTCGACGATGCATGATACCTCAAGATCATGGAATCAATGAAGCACTCGATTACCAACTTCTTGAGAAGACAAAAGATGCGCTGGAAGAAAAGAAGCCGGTTGAATTCTCACTTCCGATCAGAAATGTTCATCGTACTGTCGGTGCCTTGCTGAGTGGACGCATTGCAAAATATTACGGTGCCGAAGGATTACCGGAAAGTACGATCAAAATCAATTTTACCGGATCGGCTGGTCAAAGTTTCGGAGCATTCCTTTCCAAAGGTGTTACGTTGACGTTGGAAGGTGATGCGAACGATTATGTTGGAAAAGGATTATCCGGAGGAAAGATCATTATTTACTCTCCAAAAAATTCCACATTCGTTCCTGAAGATAATTCTATTGTAGGAAATGTTGTGTTGTATGGTGCAACAAGCGGCGAAGCATATTTTGCTGGAAAAGCTGGAGAGCGATTTGCGGTGCGAAATAGTGGTGCTACTGTTGTTGTCGATTCAGTCGGTGCAAACGGATGCGAATATATGACGAATGGAATTGTCGTGGTGCTTGGTAAAACAGGAAAGAACTTTGCTGCGGGTATGTCGGGCGGATATGCGTTTGTGTTGGATGAAGACGGAGAATTCAGTTCAAAAATGTGCAATAAATCGATGGTTGATCTTGATAGATTAAACGATGATGACGAACTCCTTGTTCAAAATCTTGTTAAAAAACATGTAGAGGTGACTGGAAGTCAACGTGGTAAAAAAATCCTTGATGAATGGAAAACGTACACTGCAAAATTTGTGAAAGTATTTCCGCATGATTATAAACGCGTTTTAAATGCAAAACAAAAAGCAAAAGAGGAGGCAACAGTTGTGAAAAGCAATGGCTCCGGTAAGGAGGTTGTGAATGGGTAAGCCAACCGGTTTTATGGAATATCAACGCGAAGTTCCCCAACGTCGCCCTATTGCTGAACGTTTAGATGATTGGCGTGATGTGTACACTGCGTTTGCCGAAGATAAAATTAAAACACAAGGCGCACGCTGTATGGATTGCGGTATTCCATTTTGTCAATCGGGCTGTCCCGTAAACAACGTCATTCCTCATTGGAACGATCTCATCTATAAAGATCGCTGGGAAGAAGCGATACGCGTTCTGCATTCAACAAATAATTTCCCTGAATTCACAGGCAATGTTTGTCCTGCACCGTGTGAAGCATCATGCGTTTTAGGAATCAACGAGCCGCCGGTGACGATCAAAGTAATTGAACGTACGATCATTGAATATGCATTCCAACATGGCTGGATTAAACCGGAACCGCCCAAAAAACGTTCCGGAAAAACTGTTGCAGTGATCGGTTCAGGTCCATCGGGATTAGCGGCGGCGCAGCAATTGAATCGCGCAGGACATCGCGTAACGGTGTATGAGAAAAATGACCGCGTTGGTGGATTGCTACGATATGGAATTCCCGACTTTAAATTTGAAAAACACCTTCTTGATCGACGTGTCGATCAATTGCAGTCCGAAGGAATTGTTTTCACCACAAAAACAAATGTCGGTGTGAATATTTCTGCGGAAGAATTGCGCCGTTCATACGATGCGATCTTGTTGTGTGGCGGAGCGGAATCTCCGCGCGACTTGAAAGTACCGGGACGTGAACTGAAAGGAATCCACTTTGCAATGGAATTTCTTCCACAACAAAATCGCCGCAATGCGGGAGACAAAACAGATTCGGCAAAAGATATTCTAGCAGCGGGAAAACGTGTTGTCATCATCGGCGGCGGTGATACCGGCGCGGATTGTTTAGGTACAAGTTTACGGCAAAAGGCAAAATCAGTCCATCAATTTGAAATTATGCCAAAACCACCGCTTGAACGGGCCGCTTCAACACCATGGCCACAGTGGCCGCTTCAATTGAGAACGGAAAGTTCGCATGAAGAAGGGGGAACTCGTGATTGGGCGTTGGCGACAACAAAATTTGAAGGTGATGCAAACGGAAATGTTTTAAAACTCCATGCGATCCGTGTCGGTCCTCCGCCAAGTTTCGCTCCGACCACAGGATCAGAATTTGTATTGGATGCCGATCTTGTATTGCTTGCGATGGGATTCAATGGGCCAACAAAAAATGGTTTACTGGATGAACTTGGTATCGCACTCGACGCACGCAGTAACGTTTCCACCGATAAAGAATATATGAGTTCTGTTCCCGGGATTTTTTCAGCCGGCGATATGAGGCGCGGTCAATCACTTGTCGTATGGGCAATCAGCGAAGGGCGAAAAGCAGCACGAAGTGTTGATAAATATTTAATGGGAGTGACAACGCTTCCGTAACGATTATTAGAAAACAAATAATACATTTAATTACAAAGGCACAAAAAAAACAATCATTGTGTCTTTTGTGGAAAATCATCTAGGAGAAACAAATGGCACAGATAAATTTTGGCGGAACAGTTGAAGAAGTTGTTACCCGCGAAGAATACCCACTCGAAAAAGCAAAAGAATTTTTGAAGAATGAAGTCGTAGCGATCATTGGTTACGGTCCACAAGGCTATGGACAATCGTTGAACATGCGCGATAACGGCATCAATGTTATTGTCGGTCAACGCAAAGGGGGACAAGGCTGGAAGGATGCAATCCGCGACGGCTGGGTTGAAGGAAAAAATCTTTTCCCGAATATTGAAGAAGCGATTCAAAAAGGAACGATCGTTCAATATTTGCTTTCCGATTCCGGTCAAAAGCAGATGTGGGATGTTGTGAAAAAGAATCTAAAAAAAGGACAGGCTTTATACTTCTCTCACGGATTTTCAGTGGTGTTCAAAGACCAAACCAATATTATTCCTCCGGCAGACGTAGACGTTGTTCTTGTTGCACCAAAAGGAAGCGGACGCACAGTTCGCAGCAATTTCTTAGCAGGTAGCGGTATCAATGCAAGTTTTGCAGTGTTTCAGGATGCAACAGGAAAAGCGCGTGAACGAGCCATTGCCTGCGGAATTGCAATCGGTTCAGGATATCTATTCCCAACAACATTTGAAAAAGAAGTTCTTTCTGATCTTACCGGCGAACGGGGTGTGTTGATGGGGGCAATCGCAGGATTGATGAAAGCACAATACGATGTACTTCGGCAAATGGGACATTCACCAAGTGAAGCATTTAACGAAACAGTCGAAGAAGCCACGCAGTCCCTGTATCCGTTGATCGCCCAGAACGGCATGGATTGGATGTACGCGAACTGTTCGACGACGGCCCAGCGCGGCGCGTTGGATTGGTTCCAACCGTTCTGCGATGCGAACAAGCCGGTCTTCGAAAAGTTGTAT
>JANXZD010000377.1 GCA_025355705.1 Bacteroidota bacterium
ATCTTCAGGCATTGGTTTTACAAGATACCGAAACACATTCAGTTCATTGATTGAACGGATCGCCAATTGCGCATCCTTCACTTCGGTAAGGATGACCGATACAGTGTTTGGATATTCTCGACGAACAGTGTCAAGAAAACTGACACCGTCCACATCGCCAAAATTAATATTGCTCACAATAACCGAAACCGGTTTTTTCGCCATTTCTTGGAACGCTGCATCGATAGAGTTCACTGCAACCGTATTGAATAAACTGCCGTATTTATCGATAAGTTTTCCCGTTTCTTCTTCACTGTAATCCACGAATAATACCGTTGGGCTTGACTCTTCAACTTCAATATGCACTCGATGGCCGGTCACGGGGTTTTCTTCTGAGATCGGTTCATCGTTTTTCTGCATTTCATCTTCTTGTATCTTTGTGACCTTGTCGTAAATTTCCACTCCAAGTTTCATCACGTACAACATGAATTCGCCCTGCCACGGCTTGTTGATGAACCGAAATACTTCACCGGCATTCACCGATCCGATGATCGCATCAAGATCGGAATATCCTGTTAACAACATTCGAACCGTGTTCGGACTGATCTCTTTTACTTGCCGTAATAGTTCATGTCCAAGCATTCCGGGCATGCGTTGGTCACTCACGATCACTTTAATCGGAACGGACTTGATGATCTCCAATCCATCAAAACCATTCTCTGCAAGATAGACTTTATATTTACTTTTGAACAACATGTTCAATGACGATAAGATCATTGGTTCGTCATCAACAAAAAGGATGTTAGGTTTTTCCGGCAGCGACATAGGCATCTTTGACATTTTTCTTTCTCCTAATGCGGTTTCTGATCGCATTAAATTGATTTTTTCGTTTTATCATCAAAAAATTTGATCGTGTTTTATTTTCCAGCTCTTGGTTGAATGACGGGAATGCGCACAAAGAAATCCGTTCCACGTCCTACTTCACTCTCTACTTTAATCGATCCCCCATGTTTTTCAATAATCTTATAGGAGATCGAAAGTCCAAGCCCAGTTCCTTCACCGATCTTCTTCGTTGTAAAGAACGGTTCGAAGATCTTTCCGAGATTCTCTTTTGGAATTCCACGTCCGCTATCAGTAATCTTTACTACCGCCATATCGGGATTGCCTGGTTCTTTGTATGTACGGATCGTGATTGTGCCTTGGCCTTCAATTGCTTGTGCGGCATTTGTCAACAAGTTCAGCATTACCTGATTATATTGCGCAGGATAACATTCCGCCATAAGATTTGCGGTAAAATCTTTTTTGACAACGGCCTTATTTTTGATAACGTTGTTCGCAATAACAAGCGTTGCCTCCAATGCATTATTGAGATCGATCTTTGCAAGGTCTGCTTCATCCAACCGCGAGAATTCGCGAAGGTTCCTGATCAATTCTTGGATCCGTTCTGTTCCAACAAGCGCTTGCGACAACATTGTTTTACTGTCTTCCAAGACCGTATTCTTCTCAAGTTCCGTTGAAAGCATTGCGAGGTCTGTCACGGTCTCTTCGAGACCATCTTCAACGCCATTCACAAGCATATCCAACAGCTTTTGATATTTTTCAACAGCATCATTGATCGTCTGTTGATTATTGATCATCATCTCAATGTTGTTTTTCACGTAACCAAGCGGCGTATTGATCTCATGAGCAAGGCCGGCCACCATTTGTCCGAGTGATGCCATTTTCTCTCCTTGCACAAGAGCTGTTTGGGTTTCACGTAGCGCTCTGTTTGTCGATTCTATTTGCTGTCTATTGTCTTCAAGTTCTTTGTTTCTCTGCAATAAGCTCAACGCGATCTGGTTAAAGGATCGTGCTACGCGGCCCAACTCATCCCGTGTTTCTACTTCAACAACTTCAGTGATCTTACCTTCATTCAACTGCGTTGCTACATCTTCCAGTGTACGCACTGTTCCAATCACTGAAGTATAGAATCCGCCAAGCAAATATGACACAAAGAGCAGTACAATGAATGTACCTGCAATAAAAATAAGCACCTGATTTTGCAACGTCTTGATTCGCAGTTCGATCAAATTCTTCAAAACCGGCACTTGAACATCGAACACATCAAAACCGGCTTTGATTGGACGATCAAGAATGGTGAGATCAATACCGCGAACCGTACGCAGACTATCATCTAATATTTCGGATTGAAGAATTTCAAGATATTGATCGGTGGTCGATTTAAGATCAACATACGACGGTTCAACCAATGGTGATATCGTTTGATTGTAGGTATTGATTCTGTTCACGCCGTCAGCGATATCCGATAATAACGGTTGAATATTTCCGGCTTGTACCGTAAATAAATTTCGCTGATCAGGGGAAAGCTTCGGCACAGAATTGATTGTGTGGAGTAAAATCTTTGATCGGCTCAATGCCTCCGTCATTTGAAGAACCTTAAAATTTGTAATGTTCATCAAATAATATGTTTCAATGTCCGTGTCCAGTGTTAAGTTAGAGTTATCAGACACATCAACCATTAACGCTAATATATCAGACATTAATTTATTATGGAGCTCATCACTTTTTTCCATCTTGTGAGTAAACGCTCTGCTTTTT
>JANXZD010000381.1 GCA_025355705.1 Bacteroidota bacterium
CGAAAAACACGAGCGGTCTTTGGTTGTATGGACATCAGATTTCTCATTGCATCCGATGCTCGCTTCTTTGCGCGTGCTTCCAGCACTTTCCCGAGGAGAATGAGCGTTATGATTGAAACGGCAGTATCAAAATAGACGTCCATTGCATCAACGGAAGCAGGAAGCCATTCGGGAAATAACACAACGATGGAACTGAAGAGATACGCAACGCCGGTGCCGACAGCAACCAGCGTATTCATATCTGCTTCAAAATGTTTTGCTAATTTCCACGCGATAGTGAAAAACCGTTTTCCCGATACCACCATAACAACGGTGGCTCCAAGGAAGAGCAGTTTATTCACTGCATCCATACTTAGCGGAGATATTTCCATGAACCAATCGGTCATGCTGATCATACTCAGAACGATCACCGGAATGGAAAAAATTACACTAAGAATAAATTCTTTCTTTAATTTTGAATAACCTTCCGAAGGTTCCGCCTGCCCGCCTTCTTTTTGTTGGGAACCTTCGGAAGATTTTTTTATTTTATCAATAATCAGTTTATATCCAGCTTCTTGAACTACTTTTGCAAATTGTTCCGGCGTCACTTTGGACGGATCGAATTTAATCGTTGCTTTTTCGGTAGCAAGATTGACTGTCGTCTTTTCTACTCCATCAATCCGCGTCAGAACTTTTTCTACACGCGCAACGCAGCTTGCACAGGTCATTCCTTCTACAGGAAGTGTGAGTGTTTGAATTTTTGTTTCCATAATTATTTTCTTTCTTGAAATTCATATTGAGCAAGACACCGCATCGAAAAACGTTACGGAAGATACAGAACTATTTGACATCGTTATCCTGAGCGAAGCGAAGAATCTAGTTTTGTTATAAAGAACAACATAAGATTCTTCGTCGCGTCCTGTCCGACTTAGTCGTTCAGGCGGACGCTCCCCAGAATGACGTTGAGACAATATCCTATAGATGTCCTATTCCTTTACTGAATTGAAACTACTGAATATCCCGCCTCTTCAACTGCTTCCCGCAGTTTTTTATCTGTTACTTTGGTTTCATCAACCACAACTTCTGCTGAACCATTCTTTACAGCATTGATCGTAAGACCTTGGACCTTCGATAGTTCTTTTTTTACATTCATAACACAATGACCGCAGGTCATTCCGTTGATATTTATTGTTTGAGTTTTCATTGTCTCTCCTTTTGTTTAACACTAATAACGTGCGGAGAAGTGGAATGTTATTCTTTACATAATAGAGAAAAAGATGTGCAGAATTATGAAGACCGTTATTTCACTTTATCTAAAGAAATGCGGTGTATTTGATGGTGTGTAGGGGTAAGTTTCTTGAACTGACTCGGAGTAAATCCTGTAACAGATTTGAATTGATTGGAAAGATGTTGAACGCTGCTGTAGTTCAATGCAAATGCTATCTCACTAATGGAACGATCATCATACTTCAATAGTTCTTTCACCCGTTCTACTTTCTGCTTAATGATATATTGCTCAATTGTTACGTTCTCCACCGATGAGAACAACACACTTAACGAATGGTAATCTCTCCCCACCTTTTGAGCAATATATTCGGAATATTTCATCGTCATGGGTTCAACATCATGGTTATGATGGACCAATTGTATGATCGATGTTTTCACCGCTTCGATGATCCTTGCATTCTTATCTTCGATCAGTTCAAATCCATTTTTTAGCAGCATGGTCTTTATGGAAACGACATCGTTCGGCTTTATAGAATTACTAATTTCTACTTCACCAAGTTCAATATTACGGACATCATGTCCAAGCAATTGCAGTTCATCACGAACGACACGGATGCACCGATCGCACACCATATTTTTGATATAGAGCTTTTGAGGTTTGAGTTTTGTGATTTGTGATTTTTTCATATCGCCTCATGATATGCAATGGTCCCGCCAACCCACGTTTTATTTTTATTAAAATCGACTCCCATCATTGCCCCTTTGCTTAATCGAACGAGATTCTTAACAAGGATCGGTTTCTCTTTCCCTCCTTCGCTGACGCTGCGGCGGGCAGGCCAAATAAACATCATTCTCACTTCCGCTTTGGCAAAACCATCCGGCGTTTCGATCAATTCCGCATATTGTACTTTTCTCTGAAGCAAATATTGCGATTTGTCATTTAACAGATCTAATTTTTCTTTAGTAACATTAATGTCAACGCCAAGTCCGGCAAAAGAATAGAGAGGCTTTAAGACATAATTCTGAAGATTGGAAGGATATTCTTTCAGATCACTTACAAAATGACATTCAGGAACATAACTACTTTTTAAGAATGGAAGCGTGTGTTTACTGATACGGAAATACCAATTCGGATGACCGACCCAATGGACATCCACCTCATCAGTGAATTTGAATTCGGATTGAATCTTCTTTCGCTCTAACTCATCAAAGATCACACGATTATAGATCCGTTCGATACGAATCTCTTTTCCATCTTCGCTATAAAATAATTGTTTGCCATGCTTTTTTACTTTGGTTAGACAGATAGTCCTGATACCAAGCATTTTTTCCATGACTGCAAAATCAATACGAGTCTTTTGTTTTTCCGGTTCAATTTCCAATAACACAACATTCTTCGGGTCTGAATCTCCGACGATCACATCACGAAGCAATTTTTCATACGTCTCGCGGACGAAACCATTGAACGAAGCGCCGTATGTCGGCGGAATAGAGAAATGTTTGCGGATCGTATCATTAAGAAATGCCTGATAACTATACAACGATGGAAATCCCTGCAGCTCGATCAACTGAGGAATATAATTCCCGTTCGCAGCTTTACAGATCCCAAAATCAATTTGCAGAAATACAGGATGAGAAGTTTCGTTAGGGACAGAAAGTCCTGGTGGAATTGCCGTGGAGGCATGCTTGATGAATTCTTTTGTTTGAAGTTGCGCAACGATTTCATCGCACGCTTCAATCAATTGCCTCTTTACATCTTTGGTTAAAAAGATCGGCGTTTCAGCTGAACGAAAATCGGTCGGATACTTATACGTCGTATCAAGTTCGTGTGTAAATGCTTGATATTTAGCATCGGTATATTCAGCATTAATTTTTTTTCGTATTTCTGGGATCATAATTAAAAAGATCCCCAAAGTCGTAAAGACTTCGGGGATTTGTAAGTAAGGTTAAAAATTCTCAAAAATAAATTTCCCTTTTTCCATTACCTGAATATCATCCATCCAGATATCGAAATTTCGTCCAACACAATCGATGTGTGTGGTTGATATCCAATTTTGTCCTGTATGATCTGCATACGGATGCCCGAAAGCAATGTGAATTCCTGGAAATTTTTCATCCTGAAGAATATGACCGATGATGTGCTTCAATGCAACATTGGTTCCAATAGCAAATTCACCAACACGATCGCTGTTTTCATCTGTGTGTGTATAATCTAAAAATTCTTTCAACAGTTCTTTGTTTGAACATTCAACATTTTTAATT
>JANXZD010000384.1 GCA_025355705.1 Bacteroidota bacterium
TTGCCAATCACCATTTGCATTACCAATAGCATTTTTAAAAGTCAAACTATCAAAACTATTTGCACCATTCAAATAAACAGGAATCAAATTACCCTCGGTAACACCGCTCCACGTGAAACCATTTGGAAACTCTTGTGTCCGACCTTTATTCAATTCCCGATACTGCGACATGAATAATCTTTGTGTACTGTCAGGGCTTTCTTGAAGTGTATCAGGCATTGAAAAGCTAAAGGTAGTATCACTTTTCAAATCAAATCCTTGACGAATAAAACCAATATATCCAGGCTTACTTGCACGAATATTATGAACACCTTTTGGAACTTTCAAACTAAACGTCCCATCAGAATTTGTATTTATCATATACGAACCAGAATCAACATCAACTTTAACATACTCCAACTTTTTACCAGAAGTTCGCTCTAACGCTCGAACAGTACCTTGAATATTATACTCTTGAGAAAATGTTAATTTAGAAAGCAATATAGCAGGTATTGCTACCTTCCAAAATCTCTTCCTTATAAAATTACATTCTATCATAAAAACCATTCTAAACATAACCTTGCGAAGGTTTTAAACCTTCGCAAGGGTTAGTCATTCCTTAAAAACAAACTCTTGAATAGCATCATCGCTTTTATATTCTTCCACAAATTTTTGATATTCCACAGCACTTCCAAAATAAACATCACGCAAAGAAAAATCTGTCAAAGAGCCGCTACGTTTTCCAATCCATTCCAAATAGTCTGAAAACTCCCAATCTTCGGGCTTTCCCACAAAATTAGCCGCAATTGGATTACAATGAATATACCTGCATAAGCGCACAGCATATTCATCCGTAGTAATTTCTATTCCTTTCACTCGTCCTTGAAATAATGTACCACTTCGTCCCGTTGCAGTATTTAACGCCTGAGTATACGAATTAAATACAGTCTGAATAAATTTTGAAATCGAACCATCTTTGTTTTGGCTTATTATAAGATGGTAATGATTAGGCATTAAACAATACGCGAAGATTGAAATTTTGTATTGCTTGGCATATTTAGAAAATAATTGAATACAAAACAGATAATTTTCACGAGAAAGGAATATATTTGCCTTGTTCGCTCCACGATTATAGACATGATAATATTTTCCAGTTTCGTATTTCATATTTTTTAGGCATAAGAACCTTGCGAAGGTTATAAAAAATGTTTGGTCAAACCTTCGCAAGGTTTACATTATCCCATCCACATCAGAAAATAATCCTTTGTTGGAAATAATAAATTGAGCAGTGGCAATATTCGTTGCAAGAGGAATATTGTGAACGTTGCAGACACGCATCAACCCATGGATATCCGGATCGTGCGGATGTGCGTCGAGAGGATCAGTAATAAAGATGACCGCGTGAACTTTTTTATTGGCGACTAACGCAGCAATTTCAGCATCGCCACCCATCGGACCCGACATATAGCACTTCACTTTTAATCCGAGTTTTTCTTTCATCAGTTTACCCGTGGTTCGTGTTGCGATCAATTTGCATTTTGACAATGCTTTCCGATTATCATTCGCAAATTGAAGAATGTCTGCTTTTTTACCATCGTGAGCAATTAAGGCTAACGTTTTCATTTTTTTCCCTAAGTTTGTTCAACCTTGCAAAGACTTAAAACCTTGCAAAGGTTATGAAAGAGTTTTAGTCAAACCTTCGCAAGGTTTAGTGTACTTATTCCAAATACAATAATATTTTTTTTCTCTGTTTCATAAACTCTTTCAATTCTTCTTTCCAGGTAGATTCAATTTCACCAACAGATTTCCCTTGGAGAATCATCTCGCGAATCACCGGCGTTCCTGCTAACCGATCAAATCCACGATCACGAAACTTGAGAGAGTCTTTATATAATGTATGAATTCCGGAAACAACAGCAAGTCCGATCTTCACAGCGTTGATGATGTTTCTGTTACCGACTTTGACATACACACCGCCGCACAGTTGACCTTTATATTTTGGATTTGAAGCGACGTTAGGAATTTCCTGTGGAGTGAATTCAATTGCTTCAAATTTGACACCCGGTAATCGTTCATCATTCATTTTTGTTGCAAGCTCTTTTCCATTGATCCACGGCGCGCCGATGTATTCAAATGGTTTTTCTGTCCCGCGTCCTTCAGAGACATTGATCCCTTCGATCAAACACGTTCCGGGATACACGGTTGCTGTTTGAAGTGAGCTCATATTCGGAGACGGTTTGATCCAATGAAGCTTCGTTTCATCATACCATTGTTTCCGTTTCCAGTTTTCCATTTTAACGACGGAGAGTATTGCACGTTTTCGATCTTTCAGCCATCCTGATGTGTTCGCCATGATTGCAAGTTCTCCGACAGTCATCCCGTGCATCGTGGGAATCGACACCCAGCCAACAAATGTTTTCAATGAATCTACACGAATCGGACCTTCAACATTTACACCATTGATCGGATTGGGCCTATCAAGAACGATAAAATGTTTGTTGTTCTCAGCTGCTGCTTCCATACAAATAAACATAGTGCTGATGTACGTATAGAATCGCGCACCAACATCTTGAATATCGTAGATCAACACGTCAACATCCCTTAACATTTCCGGAGTTGGCTTATTTATTTTTCCATACAATGAAATTATAGGAACACCGGTTTTTTCATCGATGGTATCTTGGACAGTTCTACCATCAGGTGCATCACCTCGCACGCCGTGTTCGGGACCGAACAGAACAACTAGTTTTGTTTCACCAAATTCATTGAGAGCATCTGCAAGATGTTTTCCGTTTGAGAGAACTGCCGTATGGTTTGTTATCAAACCGATCCGTTTCCCTTTGATCAATTCAGTTCTGCTTTCAAACAACACATCAGCGCCGACTTTTACTTTTTTTGCCGGTTTAGCGGTAAGAAACGAGACACAAAGAAAAAGAATGAATATTTTTTTCATAAAAATTTACCTTTTATTTAACCTTGCGAAGGTTATGAAATAACATTATTAAACCTTCGCAAGGTTGTTAGAAGTTATAGTTTAGAACGCACCAATCCCCATGCTGCAATGGTCATCCCATCCCAAATACTGTTTGATCCAATGAGTTCATCTATTTCATTTGGAGTTTTGTACAAAATTTCAAATTCCTCTGTTGAATCCGGAATCGCTTTCGATTGAACAAGCTCTTTAGCAATGAACACCTTGCAGATTTCATTGGTCACCCCGTTGTATGGATTAAACTCTGCTGCATAGTGTAAATCGGTCGATCGAAATCCTGTTTCTTCTTCAAGTTCAATGTGAGCCATCTCTTCGTATGATTTCCCCTCTTTCACACCTCCACATGGAAGCTCAATGCTTTCTTTGTCACAAAGATACCGGTACTGATTAACGAGAATGATTTTTCCATCGTTAGTGACAGGAATAATCATGCTCGCACCATTAGTGTGGACATAATTATATTCCCCTTTTATCCCGTTTGGAATTTGGAATTCATCAAGCTTATACGTCCACCAAGGATTCTTTAGAACTATCTTAGACGAAAGTTGTTTCCAACGTTTTAACATTTTGCCTCGTAATAAATAAAAACGGTCGGCTATTAACCGACCGTCAGATATTTGATTATCTATTCATAATTTACCGTTATACCAAATCACTTTCAGCAAAGAAAAAACCGACTTCGATCTTTCCATTTTCCACTGAATCAGAACCATGGACAATATTCTCACCTTTACTGTCTGCATATAATTTCCGAACCGTTCCTTCTGCGGCATCTTTCGGATCGGTTGCACCGATCAAGGTGCGGTAATCTGCGACCGCATTCTTTTTTTCCAATGCTACAGGGACAACAGGACCTGATGTCATAAATTCAACAAGCGATGGATAGAACGATCGTTCTTTGTGAACAGCATAGAATGCACCAGCTTGTTCTTTTGTCAATCGAATTTGTTTGAATCCGAGAACTTTAAACCCGGCTTTTTGAATTTGAGACAGCACTGCGCCTTGCAATCCTTTACGAACGCAATCCGGTTTCATGATACAGAGTGTTCTTTCAACAGCCATTCGTTTCTCCTTAGTTTGAAAGAATTGACCGTCACCTTGAAGGTGACGGTCAATTTCGTTG
>JANXZD010000479.1 GCA_025355705.1 Bacteroidota bacterium
GGCCTTGATTCTGCGGTCGTCTCATTTGGCGACGGTGTGAAGCAGAGTGTTCCTTTGTCCCGCAAGACCTCTTTTGATGGTACGTTCACTCACAGCTATAGCGTTCCTGGTGTCAAGACGGCGGACTTGATGGTGTATGCCGACGGCAAGACCGCGGCGTCCTCTGTTCCTGTCGGCGTGAATGCGAACCTTCCTCCTGCATTCAAGGTTAGTTCAATTTCAGGCGCAGAAGGCATGGATGCTGCTCTCTCTCGCGCGTCGTTTGTTTCTGACCCTGAAGGCAAGCCGGTCACTCTTTCTGTGAAGACTCCGAATACATCCGTTATCGTTTCCGTGACGGCAGATAGCGTCAAGTACAAGGGCGCTGATGCGAACGTGAACGGGTCATTCCCTGTCGTCTTTGAGGCATCCGATGGGGTGAATACGGTTGAGAAGAGCGTTTCGGTCGTGATTAATCCTCGCGACGATATCGTCGTTTCTGTTTCTGATTTCCTTGCAGGGACAATCGCAGATAGCATGGCTATCAAAGGCCCGTATACCTCCGGAAAAGGCGTCATTGACGGTGTTGTTGGCGTTTTGAGCGCCGACGGTAAATTCACTTTCCCCAAGCTTGCAAATAGCGCGCATGCGGGTTCATTCTGGGTCACGAACGGAAAGGATTCTTCGTACGTTGCAAAGTACATAATTCCCAAAGGTGATGGCAATTTTGACGCGAAAGTCTACAGCAATGCCGGCGCAGGGATGGACATGAAACTGCTCTTTGAGTTCTTCGATGAAGCGAACTTTGATAGCAAATCAATAGATGCATCAGGAGGAACGGCTGGGTTAATAAAGGGCATTGATTTTAATGATGCGCTAAATTATACCTTCTGGATTTCGCAACTAGATACGGTATTTGAAGATGTTCCCTATGTCGCATATACTTCTCAGCAGCAAGCGACCGCGAAGAGTTGGATTGAATCAGGTATTCTAAAATATCTTCCCGCGACTAAACAGCCAAAAATCTATCTTGCATCCTTTGGTGAGAAATGGCCTGTAGGAAATGGCATTCCTCTTGCATCAGGAACGATACTGGATTTGAAACGAGCGGGGGGAACTCCAGGTTTATTTCAAGCATATGACCCTAATCTTGATGGTATTATGGAGGGAAGTATATTGAGCGTTGCCTGGGATGTTTCAGTTTCTCAAATTAAATCCGCATTCTTGCAGGAAAATCTTTCTGCGCTTGCAGCGCCTCATGCGGTGGGAAGTTCAGATTCGCCATTGCATATTCCTTTAATGGATAAGACATGTCTTCATGAAAATGCAAGAACAGATTACTTGACGCCTATTGATGTCAAATTATTGCTCATCCCTGCCTATGTGGGCGCGGGAAAAAGAGCGCTTGATTATTTCGGTATGCCTCAATAAAAAAACCTTGTCAAGGTTTAGTAAGATCTTTTTATAACCTTGACAAGGTTGCAAACACAACGCTTCAAAGTTTAGCAAGATTTTTTCATAACCTTGACAAGGTTGCAAACACAACGCTTCAAGATTTAGTAAGATTTTTTCATAACCTTGACAAGGTTGTAGTTTTTTAATTACTAGCCGCGGGATATTCTTTCTTCCCATAAATTAGTGAAAGAATAATTCCGGCAATGACATATTCTATAATCCCATACAAGAACCATTGTATTGCCATTGAGTAAGGAATTGCAATCATTCCGTACGTTCCGTACGCCATTCCAACACTCATCCAAATACCAATATAGAGTCCATAGCGTGCACCTTCGACAATTCCTTTTCCTTCATATCCTTTTGAAAAAATAAAAGAAAAGAAGAACGAACCAATTAGCGCAATTACACTATATATCCACATTTTTGATTGCATATCCGGACGCCATAGATTAGCAGTGGCTTTATAAGCAGATTCGAGAATCACACCATGAATAATGAAATCCATTACACTCATTGCAATAAACACTGCGATAAAACCAAGAAGTATTTTTTTCATTGTTCCTCCATTGTTTTATGTGAGAATTTTTGTGAAGTATTGTTATTTGGCAAAAGTTTGGCTTAAATTCTCATTAAAGTAACTGGCTAATTTGACAAGTGCAAGAAAATATATTTACAATTATCACTTGAAATCCCACTTACATTTTCCTAAATATGGTGGCAACCGTCAGACATTATTCTTTGATGTCTGACGATTTCTGAATGAAGCCAATGCAAGATGTCAGACGGTTGGAAAACACCATCAGACGTCATCTAACTTAAAAGGAGTTCGATGAAAAAAAATGTTCTTTTTCTAATTCTTTTCTGCGGCAATATCTTTGCGCAGATTCCTTCAAAATATCATAGTTATACCGATCTCACTAAAACTCTTAAACAACTCTCTTCTCAATATTCCTCAATTCTAAAACTGGAATCAATCGGAAAAACCATTAAAGGAAATGATCTGTGGGTTGTAACGATCGGTAAAGATGAAACAAATAACCATAAAGCTATTCTTGTTGTTGGAGGAATTGAAGCAACGCAGCTCGTCGGCAGTGAACATACTCTTCGATACATCGAACAAATTGCTCAATCGTATGGCAAAGTAGACAGTATAACTAACCTACTAGATAAAACAACAATTTATGTTATTCCGCGTGCCAACCCTGATGCAAGTGAATCATTTTTCAACAAGCCGCTTGTTGAACGTGAAGCAAATTACAATCCATACGACGACGACCGCGACGCCGCCATTGACGAAGATGATGTTGATGATGTGAACAAAGACGGCATCATTTCCTGGATGCGGATAAAAGACCCGCGCGGCGATTGGATCGTAAATCCTGATGATCCTCGGTTAATGAAAAAAACAGATGCTGCAAAAGGTGAAAAAGGAATTTATCGATTATTGAGTGAAGGAATTGATAATGATAAGGATGAAGAATGGAATGAAGATCCAGTTGGTGGAACTGATCTAAACCGAAACTTCACCTATAACTATCAATTCTTCGGAAAGAACAGCGGAGTTCATCAAATATCAGAAGTTGAAACGAAAGCGATTGCAGATTTTGTATATGATCATTCAAACATTGCGTTGATCTTCTCTTTTTCTTCTAATGATAATCTCTCAACTGCTTGGAAGAACGAACCGCCCAAAGGCGATTCACCGGTGATCGCATCAGTCACTAAAGACGATGAAGATTATTTTGGATTGATTAGTAAAAAATTTAATGAAAT
>JANXZD010000495.1 GCA_025355705.1 Bacteroidota bacterium
TCCGACGCAATATAAACAAAGGCAAAAGCAGCAAATGAATAGATCTCCGCTTTGCGATATGAGTTATACGTATCATATTTTGATGAAATATCTGAAAGTACTGTCGCTGATAAATATTCTTTTCGAGCATTGTACCGCAACGCTTCAAAGACAATTCCCGATGTTACGGTTATTATTCCAGCTCCACCGTAAACATAACCTGATATGGTTCTTCCTTGATTGAATTGTTCCCATCCCGGAAAAATTATTGTTTTGTATGAAACAGAATATTGAACAGATTGTTGTGCAGAATGAAACTGTGCCGAATCAACAGTTATCATTTTCTTTTGAGAAATATATTTCACCCGTGCGTCGTTGAATACGGAAAGAATTTTCGGAGATGTCAGGATCGGATCAAGTTCAAACGTCCCGTCAATATTCAATAATGCAACAAATCGTTCCTTTGCAAGAGAGGATTTTCCCTGTGCGATCAATGCAAACGCTATCCATTTTTCCAATTGAACTTTGGTCGAATCATTCAAATCAGTTTGTTCATACATTCGTCGAGATTCTAATTCCGCGGAAAGATACTGTCCATTATTATAGAACGATTCAATCTCATTCAGATTGGAGAAGGTGGAAACATTCTGTGCGTTTAATGCTACGCAGAACAAGAACAATGAAAATATTTTTTTCAGTAATGATATCATTTGGTGAATGTCATCGAAACGTGAATGGTATCTTTTGCTTTTACGGTAACTTCTTTTACAAGATCGGTGAAGGCAGAATTTCTAAACCGGATGGTATGTTTTCCCGCTGAAATCATGATCGGTTTTTCAAGCGGCGTGATATTCTTGTATTGTTCATCCACGTATACTTCTGCCCACGGACTGACAACACACATAATATATCCTGCGTTCTCCATAAAATTTCCTGCAACACTAATGTCTTGATTCGCTTCAACAATTATAGTTTTAATGATTGGATCAAATGAAGGATTTGAAAACATTACCGTATTGCTCCCAGCAGCAAGAATGATCGGTTTTGAAATTGGAGTCTCTCCTATAAGTTCATTGTTTATATATACCTTTGCCCAAGGAGTGCTTGTGATATATACTTTTCCTGAATCGATGTGAACAACATTCTCTTCTTTTTTACTGACGGATTCTTCCTTAGGCAAAACTACTTTGTCACTTTGCATAATTGAAGTCGGTTTTACATTGAATACTTCACGTGATTGAATTTTTTGTGTGTCACTTGTCGGAAGTTCTTTTTTTGCATCAACTTTTTCGGAAGGAACTGTGGACGTTAATATTGTCCAACCAAACACTAGGCTTATAATGAGCACAATCACTGAAATCCCCATAGGAATCAAATTTTTCTTTTTCGGTGAAATGATCGGACCAACAACTGTTGATGATTTTTTTTCATCAATCATATCCAGTGCTTCTCTGGCCGATGAAAACCGATCATCTTTTTTGGGATTCAACAGTTTCCGAAGAAAATTCGAAAATTCCGGAGTTGATTTTATGTCGAACCGATCTAATTCATCGGTTTTAAATGCCAGTACTTTTTTCATGCATTCAGTATATGTTGAACCTTCAAAGATTCTTTCGCCGCTCAATACCTCCACCAACGTTACTCCAAGAGCAAACAAATCGGTTCGCGCATCAACGTCGTCTCCACGAACCTGTTCCGGAGCCATATATGCGGGGGTACCAAGAACCATTCCTTCCATTGTGACGGTCGGTGATAGTGCAACATATGCTAACCCAAAGTCGGTTACTTTTAATGTACCGTTCTCCGAAAGAAGGATATTTCCAGGTTTGATGTCACGGTGAATAATTCCGCGTTCGTGTGCAATGGATAATGCCCGAAGTAAATGGATTGCTGTCTTTTTTGCAAATCCGATATTTGCTTTTTCGTCTGACGCGATAACATCCTTGAGTGATTTTCCTTCAACAAATTCCATGACGATTGCCGGCGCACCATCGATCTCCGTTAGATCGTATACTTGAACAATATGTTCACTTTGCAATGCAGCACATGCCCGCGCTTCTCGCACAAACCGTTGGCGCAGGTCCTGATCATTTGCAAGATGCTTGTGTAGAACTTTTAAAAGGACAGTTCGATGCAACACTTCATCAAACGCGCGATACACGATCGTCGTTCCGCTTTCGTTGATTTTTTGTTCTATTTTAAATTGCATTGATTTCAAAGTCTTTATCCAAATCAAATACTAAAAATTATTCGTTTCCCCATTCTTTAATTCGGTATTGAAGCCATCGCAGTGAAACTCCGAGTTTTTCCGCAGTTCTCGTTCGGTTGTCGTTCATTTCTGCCAAAGTTGATTCGATCAATTGACGTTCAAAATCGGCAAGCGTGACTACATTTTTTTGCAACGCGGACTGATCACTTGAGTCAAAAAGAAAATCCTCTTTCGTTAATTTGGTGCCTCGACATAACACAACTGCCCGCTCAATAAGATTTTGAAATTCTCGAACATTCCCCTGCCATTGATTAGCAAGTAATAATTGCATCGCCTCGGGGTGAATCCCGTCAATTGGCCGTTTATAATTTTCTGCAGCACGTTTCACGAAATAACTTGCCAGCAACGGAATATCATCTTTCCGCTCACGCAGCGGTGGAAGGTGGATTCCGATCACATTCAATCGAAAGAAAAGATCTTCGCGAAAATGACTCGATTTGACTTCTTCTTTCAATTCCTTATTCGTTGCAGCAATAATTCGAATGTCTGCCGTTCTGTTGTTTGTATCGCCGACTCTGCGGTATTCCTTTTCTTGTATCAATCGAAGGATCTTTGCCTGCAGCGATAATGGCAGGTCACCAATCTCATCTAAGAACAGTGTGCCACCGTTTGCTACTTCAACCAAACCTTTCTTGTCCGCCGAAGCTCCGGTAAACGATCCTTTTATATGACCAAACAATTCACTTTCGATCAAATTTTCGGGGAGAGCAGAACTGTTTACTGCAATAAATGACTTCCCTTTTCGTGTTCCATTTTCATGAATCGCTCGGGCAATTACTTCTTTTCCTGTACCGCTTTCACCTGTGATAAGAACCGCCGCATCAACATCGAGTACGCGCTGTGCGATCTCGAGAACTTTTTTCCATTTCTCACTTTTCCCAATAATGTTGCCAAATAAATGAGTGACATCAACTTCATTCTTTAAACGAGTATTCTCTTTTTCCAACAGCGAAATTCGTTGCGCATTTTCGATTGCGATCGCTGCCAAACTTCCGAACACCGTCAAGAATTTTAACGCGTCGTCGGTGAACGCTTTGCGGGATTTGCTGCTATCTAAGTATACAGTACCTGAAATACGCTCACCCGCTCGCAACGGAATACAAATGATCGACAATATCTTCTGTGCTATAATACTGACCGATGATTCGAACCGTTCGTCACTCATTGCATCAAATGTCAGGATCGCTTCGCCGGAGTGCAGGACGGATTTCACGACGGAAGAGGACGCAGCAAATTCAGCGCTCGCTTTTTTAGAATTGAAATTCTTCAAACAGACCACCGTATAACCGCTTTCGCTCAAGTTATCTGCAAGCATGACAAATCCCCGTTCAGCGGAAAGATGCGTCATTGCAATTTCCAACACTTTTTCCAACAACACCGTCGGATCCACGATGGAATTGATCGTCCGTGTTATCTCGAACAAAGCGTTAAAGTTATCTTTTTGATTTTCCATAGGTTTTTATTTTACGCTAAATGCAGATTCTTTTGAACGTCCATAATTTCCAAAATCATCAACCATGGTAATTGTCCATACATAATTTCCAGATGTTAATTTCGTAGAACCGTCATACTTTTTCTCTTCATTGAAAGAATTTAATCCCGGGTAGATCCAAGCAGTAGATTGTGTTCCCGATTCAACGCGGGATACTGTTAATGTATACGAATAATTATAGGTAACATTTGGTGGCGACCACTTGAAGATAACAGTATCGGCAGAAACTGATGGATCAATAAAAGGAGACGGCGAGATCGGTGTTGCTTCGTTCTCGATCACCCGTGTTACATAAAATGCATCGCTGGCATTCACCGCATTGTGTATATCTTTTGAAATGATGGACAGCGGTTTCCCAACCAACCATTGAATAGTATTTGATGGAATATCATATTTATAAATCGTTGCAATAAATGTTTTCGAAGCAACGGAATAGGTTAACGGATATCTCAACGTATCGACTACTCCAAGCCACACCGAATCAAGATCAGCGATGCCATTGGGATCCGATACAACAGCTGAAACTTCCACAAAATATTGCGGACCTGGAAAATATTGATCGATCTTGCGCGTAAGAATCTGTTTGAATGTTGTCACCGGTGCACCGTTCAATCCACGGATGATCTCAGTAGTTTGTTCGTTCTGAATTATAACAGAGAATGTATCCGTTGCAAAATTCATTTTTGAACAGACAAATGTATGAACGCCTGTTGAAAGCGACGGAAAATTGAAATAACCAAGTGCATCTGTTTGAACCGAGATGTTTTCTGTCTTGGATGTAATCGTTGCACCAGCAATTCCGACCGAAACATTGGCAATCACTATCCTTCCACTCACGCTTCCCTTTTTAATATAGCCGGAAGCTTGAGGATCAAGCGGATTATCACGCGGAGCATCATCAATGCAGCCGTTCAACAGGGTAAGAAAAAGCAAAAATAATGGAACAATTTTCATTGGTAACAGGATAGTTTACAACATATTAGCGGAAAAGTGTGTAAAACACAAATTTAACTGTGTTAATTAGAGAAAGGTCGCACCAAACGAAAAGAATTGTGATTTGCATCAGTCAATCGGAGATCAATTGTCATGGACAATAATCGTTGAAACGTTTAGGGCAGATTCGTCAGTAAAAAATTGGTTGCCCTCAAATATAGAGGTAGTGCTATTTCTTATAAATACCATGATACTATTTTACAAGGAGCATTTTTTTTACCGAAGAGAAATTTCCTGCTTTCAGATGGTAAAAATATATTCCGCTGGCAAGATTTGAAGCATTGAAGATCACTGAATGATTTCCGGCCTGCTGTTCTTCACTAACAACATTTGAAACTTCCCGACCAAGAACATCATAGACCTTCAGCGAAACATTATCCGATGAATGAAGTTGGTAGCGAATAACTGTTTCACCGTTGAAAGGATTCGGGTAATTTGCAAACAGCATCGACTCCGTAGGTATTTCCACTGTAGCAAAGGCTGCATTCGTCAAGATCTTTTTCTTCAATCGTTGAATCCGTTGATACGCAGAATCGATCACACTTTCGGCAATGACTCCGTTTCTCACTTTCTGACTGATAGAATTGATAACATACGCAGGTAATGATTGGTTGTTATAGATACTTTTTGCAAAAAGCAGAATATCAGTTCCGGATTGTACACAGAGTTCAAGAGCATTATCGAACGTATAATTCAATGAGATCGCATTCATGAACAATTCGTCGCTGATAACAACTCCACTGTAATGAAGAGAATCCCGTAATAATGTAGAGACAGTCTTGAATGAAAGTGATGCAGGATTGATTGAATCAATCGATGAATTATAGAGATGTCCAATCATGATCAGATCAGCTATGCCGCGATCAGTCGCAGAACGAAAAGGAACGAGTTCTTTGCTGGTCCACGATGAACTGATGTCAGTAAATCCAAGATGGGAATCTGTCGCAGCACTTCCATGTCCAGGGAAATGTTTCAATGTGGTGATGATCTTTTTTTTGTGGAATTCATCGATGAACCAGCCGATATGTCTGCTTACCGTATCAGGATCCTTTGAATAGCTTCGCTCATTCTTTCCGATCGCCGGACTGAGTGGATTAACATTCACATCAGCATCCGGTGCAAAATTGATCGTGAATCCCGACTGTTGAAGCCATCCTGCCATCATTGCTGCCGATGTACGTGTTGAATCTTCACGATTTATCAATGTTCCCATCTTGAATGCGGTTGGCGTCGAACTGAAACCATTGCTTGCCGACAACCGTGCAACCTTTCCCCCTTCCTGATCGACAGCAACAAGAAGCATCCCCGGCGACAATGATTTTAACTGCGCATTCAATATCTGCACCTGAAGAGGATTGATAATGTTCGCCGCAAAAAGGATCACTCCGCCGAGCCCGCGATTATTCAGATCTATTTTCAACGATTCCGGAACCGTTGTTCCTGTAAATCCGACCATGATCATTTCGCCGATCTTCCGTTCAAGTGTTGGTTGAGCCGCCAGAGAGACAGAAAAGATAATCGCAAACAATAGTATCTGAAAAATTTTCATGGTGAATCAGGTAATGAATGGAAAGATGTTTCTACAAGGTAAGCGATATTTGATTTGAAGAGAAGAAAATTATTGTGAGACAGATAATCATCTGTTTCTCCAGTGTTGATTTGGTTTGAGACAGACTACAACTTAGTTTTTATCAATCCTTTTTGATAAAGAGCAACCGTTTGCTTTAAAATTGCAGAAATTGTTTTTACCGGCAGATCCTTATGGGCATCGAACAATAATATCTTCATCCTCGAACGCTTTTCGGAAATAAGCTTGGGATGATTGATTCGTTTTCCATCAACAATCTCAATGTACGGCTGATGAGTTTTTTTATTGACCCATAAGAAACAAAACATCTTTCCTTTGTAACAAAAGCATGGCATGTAATATTTCCATACTTCAATAATGTTCGTATCCTGTTTCAGTATAATTTCACGCAGTGCAAGCAGCGTGCTTCGCACCGGTTCTTCGTGTTGAAGATAAAAATCATCCAGTTTGCTCGACATTATTTTTCGTATAAATTTATTTTACCAACAGCATCTTTTTCACGGATGAGAATTTTCCTACCGACAAACGGTAGAAATATGTTCCGCTCGCACACTGAACAGCAGTGAAGTTCACCGAGTGTTGTCCGGCGGATTGTTCTTCATTCACCAAGTCGGCAACTTCTCTCCCAATCGCATCATATACTTTTAAAGAGACATAATCAGTTATTGGTAATTGGTAACCAATCATTGTAGAAGGATTAAAAGGATTTGGATAATTTTGATTCAAAACAAATTCATTCGGAACATTTTGCTTATCACGCACGGTTGTAGGAACATTAAAGAATGACAGAATCTTCCCCATCAATAGATTGCGGACGCTTTGCGTGTAGATCGTCTCGAATGGAAATCCGAGTGCGACTAATTTCCCTGGGACTGTTCCAGACGGAAACATTCCATCATAATAAATTCCACTCACGCCGATTGTGGTATCAAGATTTGTATATTTAGCAAAAGTTTGTCCGCCGGAATTTGCTTTGATCACATCAGGCCATAAGACATTGATTGATCCATGCGTTCCATTATCAAACGCCAACACGGGAATACCGCTGAATGAATTTCCGTTTAACACTTCCGCTTGATACGTTGCTGCCGAAACCCCATTCGGAGCATCGGCAATATATTTCATCTTCAGATAATTGTTGATAAAATCTTTGTCTCCTGCGGCACCTTTATTATCC
>JANXZD010000440.1 GCA_025355705.1 Bacteroidota bacterium
GTCAATTCTGCAAAGGAGAGAATAACTCGAGCATTTTCCATTGGCATATTGAAGCCGGTAATTTCTCCAATTGTAATAAGCGTTGTTGATGCCCAAGGCGTAAAACCGTTCTCGATTTGATTTAACAAAAATTCTGACGCATATTAATATAAAAGTCCCGATTTACGGGACTTTTATATTAATGAGTAAATATATGTTCATGCAGTACTAAAAAATATTCTGTATTCTTTCATTATGGATAGTATCATCATTGCATATTTTAGAACAACCCGCATTCAAATTGCCGCAGTAATCTATTTTCTCGTTGCCGTTGCGTTCACCCAAATGCCGTTGTTCAATTATCTGGGGTTTGAGTTCTCTGCAATATTTACGATTCCTGTATCACTGATCAGCGGGATTTTGACCATTCAATTCCTTCGTGAACATCAAACTAAACCACTAACCCAAAGAACTTGGATGCTTGTTATCATAGATTATCTTAGAGTCAATTTGTTGTTGTTGATTATTCCTTTCGCAATAATATCCGTCAATGCATTTGTTGTAAAAAATTGTGCATACGGAAAAGGTATTATTTACTTTCTTCTGCTCCCTGTGATAACAACAATATTTTCTGTCTCGCTTTCGTTAGTTGTCGGCACATTGTTTAAAAATGCAAAAACGATTTACATCATTAGTGTTATTGGGCTGCTTTCGCACATACTCTTTGTTACTTACACGCAGCCTCAACTCTTTGCGTATAACTTCATATTAGGATTTTTCCCCGGTATCACATTTGATGAGACATCCACGGATCTTACTGCTCTGATTGTTTACAGAGAATTTACGTTAATTGCTTCCGTTATGTTGATTGCTCTCTTTTCGATTCTTATCGGTAAATATGATGTACGAAAAAAAACATCGCAAAACTTTGTGATTATAAAAAAAAATGGTAAAAAAGATCGAATATTATGGAGTATTTTGGTCTTTTGTGGTTTATTGCTCAGTGCAGGTCATTTTTTCCGGGATAAGATGGGATTTGAGTTCTCACGGAGCGATATTCAAAATGGATTAGGGCGTCGGTCTGAATCAGAACATTTTATTATCTATTACTCTCCGGATGATTATACTATCGGAGAAATGCGGGTGATAAAAACAGAATCAGAATTTCACTTTAATCGAGTTTCAGGCTTGTTAAAAACAAAAAATGCGGATAAAAAAAAGATCACTATCTATATCTACCCAAATGGAAGTTGGAAGCAAAAATACATTGGAACGTCGAATACCAATATTGCAAAGCCGTGGAAACAGGAAATCCATTTAACAAAAGGAACATTTCAGTCAACATTTAGACATGAGCTTGTTCATATCATAGCTTCCGATTTTGGTTTACCGTTGATCCAAGCAAGTTCTAGAATGGGATTGAATGAAGGACTTGCAGTTGCGGTTGATTGGAATGCCGGTATTTTTTCACCGCATCAATTTTCAGCCGCATTACAAAGAGAAAACTCTCTTGAAACTGTTTTTGATCTTTTTACGCTTACTGGATTCGCTAAACAGCCCACCACTTTTTCATATCTTGTTTCAGGCTCATTCTGTAGATATTTGATCGATCGTTATGGTATTGAACGATTTCAACATGTTTTTAGGAATGGGAATTTCATGGTTCACTTTGGTGAATCGTTGGAGAGTTTAATTAAAGATTGGAAAGCATTCCTTAAAACGGTTGATGTAACAGAAATATCTTCGGAAACAGTGAAAGCACTATTTTTTCAACAATCAATTTTCTTTAAAACCTGTCCTCGAGAAGTTGCAGATCAGAATCAACGAGCTTCTCAGGCATTGAGAGTGAAAAATTATTCTTTGGCTGAGAATGAATTCAGTGCTTCCTATGCAAATGCACCGACGGTATCTGCTTTGCGTGGAATATTCCAAACGTTAAACTCTCAAAATAAATCACATCGCGTTATTGAACAATATTCAAAATTGCCAGAAAAATCATTGTTACGTTCAAATCCTGCTATACTATTGTTCCTCGCAGATGCATATTATTTGAACCATCAGAAGAAAGAAGCGTACCAGCTATATCAAAGAATACGATCAATGAATTTTTCAGAATCATATATTGAAGCTACAGCATTTCGAGTACAATGCGTCCACGATAGCGTTGGTACCGATCTCTTCTTTACAATGCTGTATAGTGGTTTAGAAGATTCGGTAAAATCACAAATCATCAAAAATGTCGCCGGAAAACAGCAAAGTTCAATAGGTTTGCAATATTTTCTGACATCCTATAAAACTACAGATAGTAATTTGAATATTAGTTC
>JANXZD010000507.1 GCA_025355705.1 Bacteroidota bacterium
TTGTGAATGATTATGATTTGGCAGTTCTGGGTAGGCTATTATAGTTCTAAATATGATTCTACACTCAAATATAATGATGATGAAGAGATTATTTATTATTGTTTACACAAGCAAAATTGATTTCGCATAAACTAAAATAAAAATAATCATCATCGTCATGCTGACGAATGTCAGCATCTTTCATTAAATATAGATTCCGACATACGTCGGAATGACGTAGGAATAAATAACAAGGAGTTCTAATGAAAATTCATGAGTACCAAGGAAAAGATATTCTAAGAAAATTCAATGTTCCTGTTCCAAAAGGGGAAGTTGCTTTTTCTGTTGACGATGCAATCAACGCTGCAAAACGTCTCGGCGGTTCTGTGTGGGTGGTGAAGGCACAGATCCACGCCGGCGGACGCGGTAAGGGTGGCGGAGTGAAAGTCGCAAAGAGTCTGGATGAAGTAAAACAATACGCGAAACAGATATTAGGAATGACATTGATCACCCATCAAACCGGTCCGGAAGGACGTTTGGTAAAGCGGCTGCTGATCGAAGAAGGTGCAAATATTGATAAAGAAATGTATGTCGGTATCACGCTTGACCGTGCACAATCAAAGAATGTGGTGATGGTTTCAACCGAAGGTGGAATGGAGATTGAGAAAGTTGCCGAAGAGCATCCTGAAAGAATCATAAAAGAGACGATCGATCCTGCGGTCGGATTCCAGCAATTCCAGGCGCGTAAACTTGCGTTTGCGCTCGGACTGAGCGGTGATGCATTCAAGAATGGAGTGAAATTTTTACTTGCGTTGTATCGTGCGTATGAAGCGACCGATGCTTCGTTGTTCGAGATCAATCCGTTGGTCATCACCAAAGAAGGAAATGTGATCGCGCTCGATGCAAAAGTGAATTTTGATGATAACTCATTGTATCGACATCCTGAATTCGCAGAATTACGCGACATTGATGAAGAAGATCCCCTTGAAGTTGAAGCATCAAAATCCAACTTGAACTATATCAAACTTGATGGAAACGTCGGCTGTATGGTAAATGGTGCAGGTCTTGCAATGGGAACGATGGACATTATTAAACTTGCCGGCGGTGAGCCTGCAAACTTTCTGGATGTTGGGGGCGGAGCAAATGCAACGACCGTAGCGAATGGATTCAAGATCATTCTTGCTGACAAAAATGTAAGAGCAATTCTCATCAACATCTTTGGCGGAATTGTCCGCTGCGATCGTGTTGCGAACGGTGTTGTGGAAGCGGCAAAAGTTGTGGATGTGAAAATTCCGATCGTTATTCGTCTTGCTGGCACTAATGCGGATATCGCTGCGGATATCCTGAAGAATTCTGGGATGAAATTTCTTGTTGCAGAGAATTTGAAAGATGCGGCTGATAAAGTAACAAAAGCGTTGGCGGCGTAATATTTAACGGAGGAAAATATGAAAGGCATTGAATATGTTGTTGATGCTCGCGGAAAGAGGAAAGCGGTTGTCGTCGATCTGAAAGTCCACGGAGACGCTTGGGAGGATTTTTATGACTCACTCTCTGCTAAAATGAGAGTGAACGAACCTCGTGAATCATATTCTCTCGTTAAAATGAAATTGAAAACCAAAGGGAAGATTCGTGGATAAATTTACAATTCTTTTTGCACGATCTGCGCGTAAAGAATTGGAAAGTTTACCGAATGATGCTGTTCAAAAGATTCTTTCTGCAATCGAAAAACTCTCATTCAATCCGATTTCCAATGGATGTAAAAAGCTCAAAGGTGAAAAAAATCTTTGGCGGATTCGAGTTGGAGATTATCGTGTAATCTATTCTATATTTTCCGACACACTTATTATCGATATAATTCGTATTCGTCACCGAAAAGAAGTTTATAACTGATCATTAATGTCCATCTACGATAAATACGAAGCCGTTATCGGTCTTGAAGTTCACGCGCAGCTTTCCACTAATACAAAAATCTTTTGCGGCTGTTCGAACAAATTCGGCAGCCAACCAAACTCGAATGTCTGTCCCGTCTGTTTGGGAATGCCGGGCGTTCTGCCTGTGCTGAACAAGCAAGTTGTGGAATATGCGATCCGAATGGGGTTGGTAACGAATTGTTCCATCACCACGAGATCGATCTTTTCCCGCAAGAATTATTTCTATCCCGATCTCCCCAAAGGGTATCAGATCTCCCAATACGAAGAGCCGATCTGTCAGCATGGATATGTTGATATCGAATTGGAAAATGAAATTTCCAAACGAATTGGAATCACCCGTATCCACATGGAAGAGGATGCAGGGAAATCGATTCACGATGCAGGAAACGAAACGCTTGTTGATGTGAATCGGTGCGGAACTCCGTTACTCGAAATTGTAAGTGAGCCGGATATGCGTTCTGCTGAAGAGGCTGGCAAATATCTTATTTCAATTTGGCAGACTGTAAAGTATTTAGGAATCTGTGATGGAAATATGGAAGAGGGAAGTCTGCGATGTGATGCGAATGTTTCCGTCCGGTTGAAAGGTGAAACGAAACTCGGAACAAAAGCGGAATTGAAGAATATGAATTCGTTCCGCAATGTGGAACGGGCGATCGAATACGAGATCAAACGCCAGATCGATCTGATTGAAGAAGGCGGTGTAGTTGTCCAGCAGACATTATTATGGAATGCCGATAAGAATATCGCGACGTCGATGCGAAGCAAAGAAGAGGTGCATGATTACCGGTATTTCCCTGATCCCGATCTTGTTCCGGTGATCGTTAATAAGGAATGGATCGCCTCGGTTAAGAAAAATCTTCCCGAACTTCCCGTTGCTCGAAGGAAAAGATTTATTGCAGCATTTAAACTTCCTCAATACGATGCAGAAGTTCTTACCCAAGAGAAGGAACTTGCAGAATACTTCGAATCTTCTTTGAGCGGTCTTTCCAAAAAAAACGAAGAGAATTATAAGTCACTGAGCAATTGGGTGATGACCGATGTTCTGCGTGTAGTCAACGATGAAAAACTTTCAATTATTGATTTCCCCGTTTCTCCGGAGAATCTTTCTGCAATGGTGAATGTCATTGCGGACGGAACGATCAGCGGAAAAATTGCGAAAGATGTTTTTGCAGAGATGGTAAAAACAAAAGAGCATCCTAAAACGATCATCGAGCGAAAAGGATTGGTGCAGATCTCGGATACGGGAGTGATCGAAAAAGAGATCGATTCGATACTGTCAAAATTTCCAAATGAAATATCGCGGTACCGGGGCGGCGAAGTCAAATTAATGGGATTCTTCGTCGGCGAAACAATGAAGGTGATGAAGGGAAAGGGAAATCCCAAAGTAATTAACGAACTTCTGAGAAAAAAATTGGATAATGAGTCGTGAAGTCGTTGAGTAGTTAGTCGTGGAGATTGTATGCATAAGTTTCAAGATCTTATTGTTTATCAAAAATCATTACTATTCACATCTAAAGTCCGCGAAGTTACTCAACTCTTCCCCAAAGACGAACTGTTTGGATTAAACACCCAGTTCAAACGAGCAAGCGATTCAATAGTTCTCAATATTGCAGAAGGAGCAGGTAATTCCTCTGATAAAGAATTTGTCAGATTTTTGGACTATTCAATTCGCTCTGCATTCGAATGTATGGGTTGCACCGATATTGCTTTGACAAATAAATACATCGATAAAGAATTACACGACAATTTATACAAACAAATAAATGAACTTGTTGCAATGCTGTATGGATTGCAGAAAAAATATAAATAACGAGTCTTCACGACTCCATTCCTTCACTGCTTCACGACTTCTACTATTATGCGTAAAAAAATAATTGCCGGAAACTGGAAAATGAACAACGACATTTCCCAAACAACTGAACTCATCAACGGAATTAAATCTGCACTTACACCCTCATCGACAACAATAGCAATTGTTTGTCCGCCGTACACTTCTTTGATGACAGCGCAACAATTGATCAAAGGAACGCCGATCAAACTCGGTGCGCAGGATGTTTCGCTGTACGACAGCGGTGCATATACCGGGGAAATTTCGCTTTCCATGTTGAAATCAGTTGGATGTGAATATGTCATCGTCGGT
>JANXZD010000010.1 GCA_025355705.1 Bacteroidota bacterium
TCCCCTTACAGGGGATGGAACGTGCAATTCTCCCCCTGCAAGGGGGAGAAAAGAAGAGGGTCATTGTATTCAGTTCTTGCATTCCCTCAGCAAATTTTCTACGTTGCTTGCCAATGAACAGTGAAGCAGCCATCACTTTAAAAAACGGGACCATCCGAAAATCCATAAGAGTAGGAACATACAAAAGGAGACCGTTATGGAATTCAAAATAAACATTGCCGCGGTGTTGGTTGCTGTTGTTGTCAATTTCATTTTTGGATTTATCTGGTATACACCTCTCTTTGGAAAGATCTGGGGAAAAGAAATGGGATACGATCCTGCCATGAAACCGGATGCAAAAGTGATGATGAAAGGGATGACGTTTATGGTGATTGGAAACTTTCTTTTTGCCTGGGTGCTTGCATGGACGCTCGCCGGCTGGCAGTTTATTCCTGGCGCAGAAAAAATAAGCCCGCTGATGAATGCTATGAATTCCTCCTTCTTTCTCTGGCTTGGCTTCTACGTTCCCGTTCATTTGGGTGCAATTGTGTGGGAGAAAAAATCGTGGAAACTTTTTGCCATTGATGCAGGATATCATTTGGTTTCCCTATTTGTAGTTGCACTTATTCTTACCCATTGGAAGTAGAAGAATGAAGGGGTCAATGTCTGACACGTTTTTCTGTGTCGGATATGTAGGGCGAAGTGAACATTGCAAACTTTGCACCACCCCTTATTCCCCTCCTCAACGAGGAGGGGAAACAGATGCTCAAGAGAATTTTGACAATACCAAATAGGGGTGGTGTAAAATACCCAAACTCAGCTCTTGTATTTCCTCAACAAATTCTCTACGTTCATCTCGGTCCCAATGTCCTGTTTGGACCGTTAGTGCAACGAAGCTCAGCTTCGCAAAGAAGAATAAAACGGAGTTTTATAAAGCAACGTTCCCAAACAGAGTTTGGGAACGAGATGCAAATGCATTCTTAGGCAGGCATCTCTCCCCAAATTTCCATATATTTATAGCAATTCAATCAATATTCATTAACACTTACTGTTGTGGTTCTATCGCGGCTTCGTCATTATTTAACTTCGCTCTTCGGCAGTTCGCCCCGAGAACTCCATGCACTCTATCCCCGCGTTGACTGGAACCAATTGGAATCCGTGCTGCGGTATACCATTCGGAACAAAGATTATTTTATCAGCGCCCTTGTCCATCGGTCATTCATCCCGGTTGCCCATTTTAACGGATTAGCATCGAATGAACGGCTGGAGTTTTTGGGAGACTCGATCCTCAATTTTGTCGTTGCAGAGTATCTCTTTACACATCATCCGGAAAAAGAGGAAGGGGAATTGACGATCCTCCGCGCGCGGTTGGTGAACAGAAAAGCATTGGCGTATTGCGCAAAAGAGATCAATCTCCGTTCGTTTTTGCTCACACATACCAACTCCGCCGGCGTGCAGGAAAAAGGATTCGATACGATCCTCTCCGATGCGTATGAGGCGATCATCGCGGCGATCTATCTTGACGGCGGATTTGAACAGGCGAAAATGTTCGTTCTTGAACAATTGACGGCGGCATTGAACAACGATTATCTGACAACAAGCGATCATAATTATAAAAGCGAACTGCTTGAAGTTTCACAGGCGCGCGGTTCGGGAATTCCGCGCTATCAAACAACAAAAGAAGAAGGACCCGATCACGACCGGACATTTACGGTTCAAGTGTTGATAGGAACTGAAACGATGGGTGAGGGTATAGGCAAAAATAAAAAAGAAGCGGAGCAGGCTGCGGCGGAAGAAGCAGTGAACAAGCTTAATCTGCTGAAGGAAAATGATTCAATCTAAATCAACGTCATGCCGAACTTGTTTCGCCATCTAAAAATATTAGGAAAGATGCTGACATTCGTCAGCATGACGTGGTTGTTAGAATGTTGTCATTCCCGCGCGATTTTGGCGGGAATCCATTTCGTGGATGCCCGATAGGAGCATTCGGGCATAACAGATCTGGTAGAGTTCGTGTTATAATATTTATTCTTTGTGCCTTCGAGTCTTTGCGTGTAAAATTTTATATAATTTTTTATTTACCATTATAACTGAACAAACAAAATGAGCAATCCTCTCAATATAAACCCAACAGATATTTTTGAACCGCGGCACATTGGTCCGAACGAAGAAGAAACAAAACAGATGCTGAAAGAGATCGGCGTTGCGTCGCTGGATGCATTGATCGATCAGACAGTTCCACCGCACATCCGTCTTGAATCGCCGATGAATCTTGCGAAACCTATGACGGAATTTGAAGTGATGAATCACGTGCGGGGAATCGCCGCGAGGAACAAAATATTCAAATCATTTATCGGCGCGGGATATTACGGAACGATCGTTCCGCAGGTTATCCAGCGGAATATTTTGGAGAATCCGGGTTGGTACACCGCATACACTCCGTATCAGGCAGAAATTGCGCAGGGGAGACTCGAAGCGCTCCTCAATTATCAGACTATGGTGATCGATCTTACTGGAATGCAGATCGCCAATGCATCATTGCTTGACGAAGCAACCGCGGCAGCAGAAGCGATGTTCATGATGCATTCAACGAATCACGACAAAAAAGGGAATCAGTTCTTTGTCTCCGAAGAATGTTTTCCGCAGACGATCGATGTGTTGAAGACCAGAGCATTTCCGCTTGGGATTGAAATCGTCATCGGTGATCATCAATCAGTGAAATTCACGGACAAAATATTCGGCGTGTTGCTTCAATATCCGGCAGGGAACGGTGCAATTTATGACTATTCGGAATTCTGCGCAGCAGCGAAATCCAACGATGTGCTCGTCGGTGTCGCAGCAGATATTCTTGCGTTGACGATCCTTACTCCTCCGGGAGAATTCGGTGCCGATATTGTTGTCGGAAGTTCGCAGCGATTCGGCGTGCCGATGGGCTACGGCGGACCGCACGCAGCATTTCTTGCAACCAAAGATGAATACAAACGAGTGATGCCGGGGCGTATCATCGGCGTTTCTATCGACTCGCACGGAAACCAGGCATACCGCATGGCGCTGCAAACTCGCGAACAGCACATCCGCCGCGAAAAAGCAACGAGCAATATTTGCACGGCGCAGGTGCTTCTTGCAATTATGGCAAGTATGTACGGCGTCTATCACGGTTCCAAAGGATTGAAAAATATTGCGTATCGTGTGCATGGTCTTGCAAAAGTATTGAACAAAGGATTGAAGAAACTCGGCTTTGAACAATCCAACGAAACATATTTTGATACATTGAAAGTCGAAACAGGAACAGCGACCAACTCCGTCATCAACCGCGCAGCAGGCGCAATGATGAATCTGAGAATGATCGATGAAAAATCGGTCGGAGTTTCGATCGATGAAACGACCACATTGAAGGAAGTTGAAACGCTTCTTTCAATCTTTGCGTCGATCAAAAGTAAAGTGGTTTCAGTCGCGGAGTTGTC
>JANXZD010000099.1 GCA_025355705.1 Bacteroidota bacterium
GACAACGGAATCCTGAGCTGAGTTGATCAAATCAAATCTAAAATTTCCGGAAAATATTTTTTCACCACCGAACAAAACATTGACGGCACACAAGGAAAGAACGACCACTATTTTACCGCTCATGGAAATCTCCTAACATTCTTTTTATATCATTGCTGAAATCGAACCCAAATAATACGCCAAAATAGAACCGCCATTCTTTTCCATACGTTGCAGTGACATTTCTGCGATCATACGTGAACGAATCAAGTCCATATGTTCCGTTGAAAAATATTCGTGTTGGGAACGCATACCACGAGAATGCTTCAAGTCTCAATTCAAAACCAACATCTTTTTTGAAATCACTAATATTGGGTAATCCGTTCCATGCATTTCCGAAATCAGCATGAAATTCTCCGTACAATCGGTCGAAATAAAGCTGGAATATTCTGATATCAATGTTTTCCCAAATAGGATAACGATATGCAATGTTCAATGATGCAATTTCATTACCACTGATCGAATAGAACGGATACCCTTTCATACCAACAAGTCCACCTGCATAAAAATCAAAGAAATCAGGCACTCGTGGACCAAAGATCGTCCCTCCTCGCAACGTAAACGATAGTGTATGTTTCCAAAACGGCAGTTGCATATGTTCAGTATAACGAAACTCGGCACGTCGTATCGTAAATGGAACAAGTTTCAATTTGATTCCAGTATCAGTGGCTTCAAATTTTGATGAACCGGTTGAATCTTCTTCGGTAAAATGATCGAGTTCATTATCAAGCCGTAATGCAAAAGAACGGCCTATAGGATTGATCTCACGTGTCCGAGCGGGCAATATCCCTTTCAAAGAATATTGAAGGGATAAATTGTTTCCCTTAAAATATATATCGGACGATGCGGGAACGAGTAGAGCACTGCTCTTTACCAGGAATGAACTGATTGCATTGCTGTACTGACTGTATGTATAGCCTAATCGTAAAACACTGGCACTGGAAAAGATCGGTTGCGTAAGAAAAAAGTCGAATTCAAACAAACTGTATGTAATATCTGCTGATGTTTCCTCAAACTGCTCAACGATTGTGATCTTTTCGTTTGTACGTTTTCGAGAAACATTATACACTTCAAAGGACGCCGTAGGTTCCCATCCGATCTGATATAATCCGAGAATTCGATCGGTATAATTGAATTGTAGGAACAAATCACGTTCGAAAATTTGATTGATCGCAGCGCCGCCAAACAACTGCATTTTATCAACAACATCACCTGAGATAAAATAAAAACCGGGCTTTAGAAAATCTAATCCCGAAGATTTTGAGTTGTAATTATCTATTCTAAGAAAAGGAATGATGGAAAGACTGCTATAGATGTTTTTGTATTCTGTTTTTACAAGATTTGGTACTTGAGTGTCGTCATAGTTTCTCAAAGCAGTAAAATCATATTGATTGCGCTTCAAAGAATCGTTTTCAATTTTGATCTCGGGGCGACGGATTCTCTCCTGTTCTCGATAATGGAAGGTTTCAAAATTACGCGCAACACTGTCCACAAAGTAATTGATCTTGAATCCTTTTGAAGTATATAACGAATATGTAATCCTGCCTGAGTCACTCACACTTGGTGTAAAAGCGCCCCCAAGCACATTAGTGATCTGCTCTATGTGTTTTGTTGCAATCTCCATTTTATAGATATTAAAGATCCCAGTCCGATCTGAAACGAAGTACAAATATTTACCATCTGTACTATACAAAGGATTACGGTCATCAGGTGTTCCCGTTACAAGCATTTCCACTTCCCTATTTTCGACATCCACCAAAGCAATGTCCTGCTCTTCGCGAAACGCATAACCAAACACGATCTTTTTTCCATCGGGTGACCATTTGGGGAGATAGACTTGCTCTCCATCTTTGTAGTTTGTTGTTTGACGAAAATTTTGTCCGGTAGTATCGACAATTCCAATATTCATTGTCCCATCATTTCCTAAAGCGAAACATAACAATTCCCCGTTTGGTGAAAGTGAAGGATTTGATGCCCGCAATCCTTTCGTCAGCTGAGTCTCTTCTTCTTTTTCAATATCGAAAACGAACAGATCAGAAAGTTTTAATCCTATGGTCTTATGATCGGTCAACTTGGAATAATATATTTTCTGTCCATTATGAGACCACGAAACTGCCGATCGAACACCTGTAACCAGCATTTTTTCTTCCTTTGTCGCAACATCATATACATACAAAGACGAAAGTCCAAAATAGTCAGTTTCTTTATTCGAAACATATGCGATTTTTTTTCCGTCCGGCGAGAATGTCGGATTCATATTCCCAAATCCTACATCAACAATTCTTGTGCCTTCTACCTTGTTCGACAATATCGGTTCAACTCTACGATGATAATCGATTGAAAGATGATTTTTCCATTCATCATATAATTGTTGACCGGTCTTGCCAATGGTTCTCTCGATCGCTTGATCCATTGTTACCATATTCGTGCGGGAAATATTTTTTGCGATCTTCGGTATAACATCCTGACCGTATGTTTCGGAAAGATATTTTGATAATGCAAAACCGGCATTGTACGACGATTCATTTCCAAGAGAGGTCTTACCAAAAACGCTCATTTCATTCCACGAGAGCATGTTGCTATCCAGCACATACGAACGAAGGATCATGTCCCGATGTGAATCCCAATAATCATAGCTCATCTCAGGACGATTATACTGCGCAACTCCCTCAGCAAACCAACTCGGAACGATGAAACCGGAAAGCGGATACGAAACGACAGTGTTTGGATAACCATACAGAACATCTTGTCTCCGCTCTTCCTCATAATTGAGCCACTGTAGATATATTCCGGGAAACTTGCGCCCGAACTTCATGGAAGTTTGTATTTGAACGATATGAGTGAACTCATGGGTGATGACATTGCGAAGCCAGTTATGTGTTCCGCGAAGATCGAAATCTAGCGCCGGAGCCCAAATCAGGATCTTATTGTCATAGAAATATGCTGCACCATTAGAATTATCTTCGTAGTCAATAATTGCAAAACTTACTTTTTGATCCGGCTCGTGCTCATACAGCGTTGTGACTGGACCATAAATATCTTCTGCAATCTTTGCAATAACGTGCGCAGTTCGTTCTGCTCCGTCATGATAATGAACAAGAAAATGCTTCGTCTCAAGAGTCTGCCAATGCAAACCAGCATGAGTGGCTTTTTCAAAATCCTGCCATTGTGAAAAAAGAGGAATTGAAAATAACGCCACAAATACCATTACCTTAAAACTCACTGAACGTATTTTTTTTATCATTATTTTACCACTGCAACCATATAGTCAGGTTTTTATTTTTCATTCGCTATTTTTTTGAAATCCTTAATCACCGGTGATGAATGAGTAGCTATAAGAATTTTCAAGAGCGTTTCCTAAAGCAGATTTGAGTGCGGTTGAAAACGCATAATTATATTGCGTGTTCGCCGCCATTATCGAATCTGGTTTGAAAATCATTGTTCGATTTTTATTTGAGAAATAAATTTTGCCTGTAATCGTCGGCGAGATACTAAATCCGGCTTTCACCGTAGCTGTATCAAGCGGGGAGTTAAACTGAACTTCTATGTTTGAGTATCGCGACGCATTCGAATAATAAGGATAATACTGATATACTCGAAGACCTTCCGTTGTAAAAGTTATTACATATGGATCTTTTAATTTGTTTCCATTTGTTGAGGAAAGAGAAGTGTTCAGGGTTACCGTATAGGATGTTTTTTCTTTTAGCGGTTCGGAAGGTTGGAATGAAAAATAATTTCCGGATATTTGAAAATTTCCGCTGACCGATGGAGAAATTACAAACGCTGTTGCGAGTGAAGAATATAGAAATGAAGTATTGCTGTAGAATGAAAAATTATTTGTTAACGAAACATTCGTTTGACCATTTGAGGGATAGGAATTTTCCATTTTAAATTCACCATTTCTAAAACTATAGGAATAAGGGACACCAAGGGCATTGCCAAACTTATCCTTTGCATTCGCTGCAACTGTAATTGTATAGGTTGTGTTTGAAGTGAACGAAGTAGCCGGATAGAATGTCACCGCTGTTCCGAAATTAGATAAATACCAA
>JANXZD010000119.1 GCA_025355705.1 Bacteroidota bacterium
ACAAAGAAACCATTCCGATGTATCAATTATTATTCGGAGATGGTTCGCATCTCGGTCTTTCCATCACCTATGTATTGCAGCCGGCGCCCAATGGAATTGCTGAATCGTTCATTCTGGGAGAACAATTCATCGGCAAGGATAATGTTACATTAGTTCTGGGTGATAATATCTTTTACGGTCAATTAGATTTCTTTTATAATGCACTGAAGCGAAAAGAAGGTGCAACGATCTTCGGATATCGAGTAAACGATCCTGAACGTTATGGCGTGGTTGATTTTGATAAGAGCGGCAAAGCACTTTCCATTGAAGAAAAACCGAAACAGCCAAAATCGAATTATGCCGTTCCCGGTTTATATGTTTATGATAACCGCGTTGTTGATATTTCGAAGAATATGAAACCATCGTCGCGAGGAGAGTTAGAGATCACCGATGTGAATAATTTCTATCTTAACGAAAGCAAGTTGAATGTTGAAAAGATTGGACGCGGAGTTGCCTGGCTTGATACTGGAACTCCCGAAGCATTATTGCAGGCATCGAATTTTTTTGGTGTTATTGAAGATCGCCAAGGTCTGAAAGTAGCCTGCATCGAAGAGATTGCATACATGATGAAATTTATCGACCATGCGCAATTCGAAAATGTGATCAACGGAATTCCGCCTTCGGCATATCGTTTATACCTCGAAAAAATCTTGAGAGAGGAATAGGATGGATTTTCAACACACGCCATTGTCGGGTATTGTAATTATTCAACCTAAAGTGATAAGCGATGAAAGAGGAATTTTTTTTGAATCGTTCAGTGAAGAGCGATATGAAAAAATATGCGGTGTTCGGTTTATACAAGACAACGTTTCGGAATCGGTGAAAGATACGATTCGCGGATTACACTATCAGGTTGGCGAATTTGCTCAAGGAAAATTGTGTCAGGTCTTATCCGGAACCGTGATCGATGTCGCTGTTGATATTCGTTTTGGATCACCGACGTTCGGGCAATATTTTTCAGTGGAGCTTTCCTCCAACAATAATAAACAGTTATGGATTCCCCCCGGTTTTGCACACGGATTTTCCGTACTATCAGAGAAGGCTACCTTCCATTATAAATGTTCGGCATATTATTCCAAAGCACATGAACGTTCTATTCGTTTCAATGATTCTGTACTTAGTATAGATTGGAAAGTGACCAATCCTATTATTTCTCCCAAAGATTTGACCGCACCGTTATTTGCCGATATGCAAAAAGATTTTATCATTTCGTAATTGCATTATTGTCCTAAAATCACCAGTTTTGTTTGATTGTATCCTTTCAAAGAAGGGAAAGAATCTTATTTGTACAGACATTGCACAGATCACACAGTGTGATTGCACTAACAGTACAAGAGAATGAATTACTTTACTTTTTAATGTTAACATTGAGAAGCTTAACTGAATGAATAGACTTATTGCTTTTTTGGTTCTGTTTTTAGGATTGACGCTCAAATCTGCAGCGGTAACAACCTTGTCGATCAACAATCTCCCGTATTCACTTCAAGTAGGAGACACGTTGTTGGTGTTTGCGTCAGGGGGAACTGCACCGTATACTTGGACATCAAGCAATCCGGGAGCAATAACAGTTACTCAGTTTGATTCGATCACTGCTCGAATTATTGTATTGTCTTCCATGCCCAATGTAACTATCCATATTGATGATATTCTCAGCGATACAGGAAATCAAATCGTACATGTATTTGATTATAAGACTCGCATTGGTAATGCATCCTTTTTCACCGGCGACACAGTTTTGGTTCCTATCTATTACAGTAATAAAGTCAATTCTGTCGGTCTATTATCGGCGGATATTTCTCTTCCTTACGATACAACACTATTTAAGTTTATTGGATTCAACAAGATCGGCACATTGTCAAGCCCCATGACGGTTATCTCAAATCAAGTATTCGATACCATTAAATTTGGTGTCGCGGCAATTGTACCCATAGGAATAACTGAAGAACAAGTCTTTCTGATGATTCGCTTTGTTTCAAAAACTACGGTGATCACATCGCAAAGTAGTCCGTTGCATTTTACAAAATTTCTAGTGAACGAGTCCATTTCCGGAGCCTTTGTTAATGGCATGCTGACTGTCGATCCAATTCCAAATTTTCCTCCGGTGTTTGTTAATGTTGCTTCGAATGCAACAATCAATGAAGGTGATAATTATTTATTTACGTTCTTGGCAACAGATGCAAACGGCCATGCGGTACATTATTTTTTAACAATGAATCCGGCGCCGGGTGTTGAAGCCTCAATTGATTCTATCACCGGACAATTTATTTTTACTCCCTCCTATACGAGTGCAAATATTTATGTCTTCGAAGTGACTGCGAACGATGGAAATGGGATGACTACACAATACCAATTTACTCTTACGGTGAACAATGTGAATCGCCCTCCAGCATTTTCGTCAATTTTTGCGGATACGATCTATGTTCTTGAAAATCAAAATTTCTTGTTTTATATGACTGCTACTGATGCTGACGGCGATTTTCTGCATTACTATGCATTCTCTCCATTGCCCGGCATGACGGTTGATTCAATTTCAGGTCTCATTCAATGGACACCAAATTTTAATCAAGCTGGTGTTTACAATACCACGTTCAAGGTAAAAGATCCATTTGGTGCATATGACTCTAGATATGTTGTATTTATCGTGGTGAACTTGAATCAAGCACCATCATTCACTACTGTGTTACCGGATACAACAGTAGCGGAAAATCAATTTCTTACATTCAATTATAAAGCAACAGATCCGGACTTAGATTCATTATTATTTATTTTAATAAAACCAGTTGTTGGAATGTCGGTTATGCCGAAAGGCCTGTTGCAATGGCAACCTTCGTACACTCAAGCAGGAATAGAGACGGTTATAGTATTGGTTCACGATGGTTTTGGTGGTGTGGCTCTTGATACCGCTATTATTACTGTTACTAATGTGAATAACCCGCCAATGTTCACCGTAACGATGAACGATACTGTTGTTGCACGATTTGATACGCTGCGATTCCATTATTCAGGAACCGACCCCGATAGTCAAAGTGTCAATTTTTCATTGCAGACAAATCCGGTTGGAGCAACAATGTCATTGGCAGGAGATTTCGTGTGGAGTCCACCGCTTGCAGCAAACGGAATGTATAATTTTATTATTCAACTTACCGATGGCTTTTCAATAGTAAACGATACCGTGCAGGTGAAGGTCATTAGATTCGGAGATGTTAGTGGAAATGGAACGATCACATCGTTTGATGCAGGAATGATACTGCGCCATCTGGTAAGTGCTATTACGCTTAATGCAGTGCAGGTTCGTATTGGAGATGTTGACCGTGACACTGCTATTTCACCAATGGATGCTTCGTTGATACTTCAATATGCCGTCGGTCTTATCAATACATTCCCCGGCGGACTGGGAAAATTTTCTCAACGAACTGCGATACTATCAGCATTCTCATTTAAGATTGTTCCTTCGCAATCGATGGGCGATTACGATCTTTTTGTTTCAGTGAACAAACCATCACAGGTATATGGAATGACCATGAGCTTACGATTTGATTCATCAATTATCGTCCCAAAAAATATGAAGCAAACCGAACTAACCGATAGTATGGCAATGTCATATTTTTTCCCAAAGGGAAAAGCAAATCTTGCTCTCGCAGGAATTAAACCATTGAATACCATCGGTGATATTGCTAAGTTCACGTTCACATTGAAGAACCCAGCCATAGCAACCGATGCAGTACTATTCACAATGGATAAGTTTGTGTTGAATGAGAAAGATTTTACGAAAGATGTAGGAGGTATCACACTTTCTGTCAACAATGCAGCTGCAGTTCCTACGGATTATGCTCTTCAGCAGAATTTCCCGAATCCGTTCAATCCGGCAACAACGATCAATTATCAATTGCCAAAGAACAGTAAAGTTTCCGTCAGTATTTATAATTTGTTAGGACAACTTGTAATCACACTGATAAATAATGAACAGTCTGCCGGATACTATTCGATCAAATGGAACGGAAGTGATGCGTTTAACAGAACAGTTTCAAGCGGCGTTTATATATATAAGATTATCGCTGAGTCTCAGGACAAAAAATTATTTAGCGATACAAAAAAAATGCTCCTTATCAAATAAGACTGAAAAAATTCCGTGTTTGTTACGGACACCCTGTTGAATAATGGAATGTTATTTTTCGAAATATTATGAAAACCTTAACTAGTTTTTTACTACACACAAGTCTTGCGATCCTACTTTTTTCGGTCCCGACATTTTCTTCGGGAACGGATACGATATTTTTTTCAATACCAAAAGTAAACGCATTCCGCGGCGATACTGTTCGAATCCCATTGAACGTATCCACGCTGCTTTTTTCAGATTCGATCTATTCAGGTGATATTACATTATCGTATGATACAACGGTAGTACAAATTCTTGGCGTTAAAGCTGATACGATATTATCTCACGGCTCATCATTATTCTTTAATCCGAGCTTAAAGAAAATAGGATTTGCCAGCGGCATTCGCATTGTAGGCGGGGGAGTTCTTTTAAAATTAGTAGCACGTTTACGTTCCACATCGACCACATCTTCGCCGATTAATTTTGTGTCGGTGTTATTAAATGAAGGTGGTTTCATTATCAACACCACTAACGGAGAGATCAATCCTGTTAATCAGAATCCACAAATTGTAGCGTTTCCGGACACAATTTTTCGACAAGAGAATGCGTTGATAAAAGATACTGTCTCTGCATTCGATGGGGATTTTGAGCTACTCTCATTTTCACTGCAGAACGCACCAAGTGGTATGACTATTCTTCCGGCAGGCTCAACGCAAAATATATTTCGAGCAGAGATCTCATGGATTCCCGGATTCAATCAGGCGGGTACCTATCCGGTAACACTCGTTGTGATTGATAACAAAGGGGGATTTGCTTCAAAAGTAATAACCTATCGAATTTTTGATGTCAACCGTTCACCCGTGTTTTCAATCCCTCCGCGAGATACGACGATCGATGAAAATACTCTTCTGACAATGTCTGTGAAAGCTGTTGATGCTGACAACGATTCTATAATATATGGGCTCAGTGGTGCACCGTTAGGAATGATCATTAATCCATTTGGAATAATTTCGTGGAAACCAAATTTTGCACAAGCCGGTATTTATACATTTGACGTTACGGCCGGTGATACAAAAGGACTACCGACAAAAGCGTCGGTTACAGTTACCGTTATCAATGTTAATCAACCGCCACAGTTTACTTCAACAATGCGCGATACCGTCATATATGATACGACAAGATTAACATTCAAATATTCTGCATTCGATCCTGATAATGACGAAATATTTTTCTCTTTGCTAAATGGTCCACAGGGTGCCAATATTGATCTCGGCGGAAATTTCAATTTTAAACCTCAACAGAATCAACTAGGTTTGTTTTTTATTATCGTACAGGTAAAAGATGGAATCTCAACCGCTATTGATACTGCACGTATTTTAATTTTGCAAAGCAATAATTCACCGTTCTTTACCAAGGGACTTCCGGATACGACCATTAATGCCAATTCACCATTCATATTTCAATATTCAGCGTCCGATGTCGATATTGCCGATACCTTATCATTCGGTTTATTCTTCGGTCCACAGGGAGCAAATATTTCACCAAAAGGATTGTTGAGTTGGACGCCGAGTTCATTTCAAGCGGGAATAAATCTGATCATTGTTGGGGTCACCGATGGGAAGGGCGGAACACTTGATACAGCGATTGTGAGTGTCCAAAATGTTAACAGATCTCCAAAATTTATTACAACACTTCCGGATATTTTTGTTCCGGTCGATACCATCCTGAATTTTAAATATTCTGCTGTTGATCCTGACAATGATAATCTTACTTTTTCATTGATAAAATTTCCTTCTGGAGCTACGATTCAGAAAGACGGGATATTTTCTTGGAAGCCATCGGCGGCACAATTAGGAAGAGATACTATTATTGCTGCGGTAACCGATGGTATTCTTATTGTTCAAGATACCTCAATTGTTTCGGTGATCGGTTTCCCATCGGTGAGTTTCTCTCCGAATAATATTGATTTTGGTTCCATAAATTTTGGCGGTTCAAAAATTTTACCTATAACAATAACGAACAGCGGTATAACATCTTTGAACATTGTTCTGCAACAGTTTAATCTACAACCTGATCCAAATTTTATTATTGATACAACCGGTATTTCGTCAATTGCTCCAGGAGCACAAAAGACCATCAACGTTACCTATCATCCCAAATCGGTTGGTGGGCATAATACCGCCTATGGTTTCAAAACGAATGATCCAAAAAATCAGCTGCTTTTGGTAAATGCCAATGGAGCTGCAATTGCAAAACTAGCAGTCGCTAAAAAATTATTGGTGGATACACTGCATAATTCTTCTCTTTCATTTACAGATTCGACCAGAGGCATCAGTCAGTTATTTAAATTTTTTGAACAAAGTGGAATTCAAATATCGCTGACAGGTTCTCTGCTCAGTCCTTCAGGAAACGACATTCTATTACTGATCGCACCACAAAAGAATTTTTCGAGATCAGAAATTGATTCTGTAAAAAAATTTGTTACCAATGGAGGTTTATTGATTGCGCTTGGAAATTCGGCAATAGAAGGGAATAATACCGCTGCATTAAATTCATTGTTAAAAGATACAACATGGACAACAAATCTTGCGCTCGATTCAAATGTTGTGGTCGACCCTTCAAGTTTTTATTCCGATACACTGGCTCCAATGTTAACGACATTTGTTGATGCAAAACATCCATATTTTACGAATGTTGATACACTTGTATTTTTTGGAAGTGCAAGTGTAACAGTTCTTGGAACGGCAGTTCCATTGATTACAACGACACCAAAGGGAAAAACGATCGGAGGACAAAGCCGTACCCAACCTGTTGTTGCCGGTCTCAGCAAGATTGGTAAGGGAAAAATTTTGTTGCTTGGAGATGCTGATGTTTGGTATGTGGGTTCTGCTAAACAACAGGCTCAGCCGAATATTTCGATCAAAGACAATCTTACCTTTGCGATCAACGTGTTCAGTGTAACAGAAGATTATGAAGTGAAACTTCCGAACAAAACATTTAATGAGCGATATCAATTGGTCAGTATTCCGTTCGATCTTGAAAATTCTGATGTCGCATCAGTCCTTAAAGGATTAGGTGAACAGAATCCGTTGGTTTGGAGATTGTTCGGACGGTATGATCCTGCCACGTTGAAGTATGCGGAGTTTCCAAGTGAGAAATTCAAATCATTCAAACGTGGAGAAGCATATTGGCTTATCACGCGCGGTGAATTTGGATTGAGTCTAGGCAATTCGACGATCGTTCCGGTGCAGGCATTCTATCCGATTAAGATCGGTTCCGGATATTCGATGGTTGGAAATCCATTCCCGTACAAAGTGAGCTGGAAAAATTCTCTTCACGACTCCACGCAGAACCTTATCTGGAAATTTGATGGTGAAACATTCAAAGCGGAATCTCTTGCGCTCGATCCATTTATAGGGTACTTCGTTAAAAATCTGGCAAAGGATAGCGTAACTATTTATATCAATCCTGAGGATATTACCAGTTTGAAGAAATCCGCATATTCCGCCGCCGTGTATAATGAAGGAGAGTGGAGAATTAGTATTGGTGCTGCTTCAGGAAAATCCTCCGATAAAGAAAATTATGCCGGCGTTGCGAAGGGAGCAAAAGATGAATTTGATTCTTATGATATTGCTGAACCGCCTTCATCGCCAACTGATTATGTGATCGTTCGTTTCCAAAATAATTCGTGGAAAGAACACAGCGGATCGTACGCAATGGATATTCGTTCGATCAATAGTGAAGGTTTGTTCTGGGACTTTGATGTCATTACCGCAGCATCCCAATCACGTGTTGCGTTGAACCTGAAGCAAATTGGCAACCTTCCAAACGACTTTGTAATTTATGTTATCGATAAAACGACTGAACGCGTCATACGGATAGATCAAACATATCAGTATGAATTTTCAATGGCTAAGAATGAATCGCGCCGCAATTTCCGTTTGATTGCCGGTAAGAAGGAATTCATCGAAAAGAATACGCAAGGAATTCCGCTCGTTGCCGTTGATTATTCATTGGTGCAGAATTATCCGAATCCATTCAATCCTTCAACACAGATTCGATATACGATTGGCCATAGTGGGCAAGTTTCCCTTGATGTATACAATGTGTTGGGGCAACATGTTCGTTCATTGGTAAACGCAATTCAACCGATCGGGACATATGAACTTGAATGGGATGGGAAAGATAATATTGGAACAACTGTTTCTACAGGAGTATATTTCTATAAGATAACGGTGACCACCAATGGCGAAAGAGCGTTCACAGAAACAAAAAAATTGATGCTTCTTAAATAGCTTTAACCGTACAACGCGTTTACGAATAAACTTCTAATGTTCCATACTGTGTTGCATTGTCATCCTTTATCCCGTACATTTCTGCTACACGTTTACCGAGCATAATCACTTCTCAGAAAATCCGATGCATAAATTATATACAATTGTTTCTCTCTCTTTCGTTTTGATTACAGTATTCTATGCTCAAACTCAGCCTCCGAAACGTGAATTCCGCGCGGCGTGGGTTGCAACGGTTTCGAATATTGATTGGCCGTCAACGAAAAATCTATCTTCTTCTGCACAAAAAGCAGAAGTCATTGCGATTCTTGATAAACATAAACAAAATAATATCAATGCTATCTTGTTTCAAGTGCGTCCTTCGTGTGATGCATTTTATCAAGGGGGGCTCGAGCCGCTTTCCGAATGGCTCGTTGGAGTGCAAGGTGGAAACTTAAGTTCATATTACGATCCCTTACAGTTCTGGATCGATGAAGCACATAAACGAGGCATGGAGTTACATTGCTGGTTCAATCCGTATCGTTCGGTTGTTTCATCAGGCAGCAGCGTTCATTCTTCTCATATTTCTAAAACACATCCAGAATGGAATATCACGTACGGAGCAAGTCCCTATAAACTCCTTGATCCGGGAATTCCTGCAGTACAAAATTATTCGTTAAGCGTAATTATGGATGTCGTTCGGCGATATACCATCGACGGAGTTCATTTTGACGATTATTTTTATCCCTACGGAGGAATGACGAACCAGGACAGTGCAACATTCGCAAATTATAAAGGAGCTTTCACTGTCATCGGAGATTGGCGAAGAAACAATGTGAATAAATTTATTGCAATGGTATATGATAGTATCAAAGCAATAAAACCGTGGGTGAAATTTGGAGTGAGCCCGTTTGGAATTTGGAAGAATGGTCAGCCAGTCAGCGGATTAGATGCATATTCGGCAATTTATTGTGATGCATTAAACTGGCTTCAGAATCTAAAAGTAGATTATATCACCCCGCAAATGTATTGGAAAATTGGTGGAAGTCAAGATTATTCCGTATTAATGCCATGGTGGAGTGCCAGATTGAACGGGCGACATTTATATTCAGGGAATGCAGTTTATCGATTGACTGATGCAGCTTTTACGACAGCGAACAATGCCTCTGAAATTCAAAATCAAATCGAACTAAACAGAGTTAACAGTCGAGCATTAGGATTTGTTGCTTTCAGTTCAAAATCTGTCACAGGAAATTTAAAAGGAATTCAAGATTCTTTGCGTGCAAACCAATTCAAATATCCCGCGTTACCCCCAACAATGCAGTGGCTGGACAATGTTGCTCCGCTTGCTCCGACGAATTTAATTGCTTCTTATAGTGGAACAGGAATAACATTGCAATGGCAAAAACCGGGAACGGCTTCTGATAATGATTCAGTGAAATATTACGTGGTTTATCGCGCTCAATCTCCGGATACAATCAATAGTGAAAATGTAAGACAAATTGTTGCCATTACAACCAATGACTCTGCTCGGTATATTGACAATACGGTTGTAAATGGTTCCACATATTCATATCTCGTTACCGCGTTTGATAAATTGAATAACGAAAGTGTGGTAACGGCAAAGATCAATCTTACCGCAACCGGAGTTGAGGAAGTGTATTCAATTCCGATTGTATATTCATTGGGTCAAAATTATCCGAATCCATTTAATCCGGTAACAACAATTCAATTTACGTTACAGCATAGTAATTTCACTTCATTAAAAATTTATGATCTTTTAGGAAGAGAAATAGCAACAGTTGCGGAAGGTGATCTTAACGAAGGAACACATTCGTATCAATTCTCCGGCGCAAATCTTGCCAGTGGAGTTTATTTATATCGAATTGTTTCAGGAGGTTTTGTGCAGGCTAAAAAAATGGTACTGCAAAAATAAATTTATACCCAAGCCATTATTACTGATCAAATTAAAATCAAACCATTTAGTCTTTATTTATTGTTACTTTTTTGAATTCTTCGATAACAATGCGGAAAATCAATAAAACTAGTCAAATTTGTGCCTTTTATTGGTGTGAAGAGATTCATTTTTGGCATAATTTAGTTGTTTAGTTATCCAAAATTCATTAATATTGCATCAGAAAAACTCCCCATCGCTTTTTATTTTGTGCTGCAAGAAAAATGTCTCTTACACTGTATGTTCTGCATTAAAAAATTTAGATCTGTATTTCAAAATTCCTTTTCCAATAAGGAGATGAAACCGTGAAACGTGTTGTTACTCTTTTACTTCTGCTTCCCATTCTTCACTTATTCCTTTTTGCAGGAACTACCGGTAAAATTTCCGGTGTTGCAACAAATGCACAAACCGGCGAACGTCTTGTTGGTGTGAATGTGATCATTGTTGGAACCACACTTGGTGCTTCAACGGATATTGAAGGTGGATTTGTGATCATCAATATCTCTCCTGGTGAATATACAGTACGAGCTTCCGCTTTGGGTTATGCATCTGTCTCGCAAACAAAAGTTCGTGTTCTCATCGATCAAACAACCGAAACGAATTTTAAATTGTCGGAAGAGGTGGTAAAGGGAGAAGAGGTGATCATCGTTGCTCAACGACCGGTAATGCAGAAAGATGTCGCTTCCAGTCAAGCAAATATCAGTGAGGGAGAGATCCAAAAATTGCCGGTGACTTCGGTGACCGCGGTTATCGGTTTGCAAGCGGGTATCCAAGGCGGAACAACAATTCGTGGTGGGGCCTCAGATCAGACCGCATTTATGTTGGATGGATTAACATTGAGGGATGAACGAAATAATACTCCAATCACCGGCATTAGTCTCAGTGCTGTTCAAGATATCCAGGTTCAAACAGGCGGCTTTAATGCAGAGTACGGTAATATCCGTTCTGGTATTGTAAATGTGATTACGAAAGAAGGAAGCACAAAACAATACAGTGTGAGTGTTACAGGACGATACAGTCCACCAACCGCAAAAAATTTTGGCGGAAATATTTTTGACAAAAATTCATATTGGATCCGTCCCTACCTTGATCCGGCAGTAGCATTTATTGGGACAAAGAATGGAACGTGGGATTATTTCACACAGCAACAGTACCAAGAGTTTGAAGGGTGGAATTCCATCTCTGAAAAAACAATGAAAGACCCAGATCCGGCGAAACATTTGACACCTCAGGCAGCGCAACAACTATTTCTATTCCAACATCGCAAATCAGCAGACATTATTGAACCGGATTATGATGTTGATATGGGAATCGGGGGACCGGTTATTCCAATGATCGGCGATCAATTTGGTAATCTCCGATTTTTTGCCTCATACAGAAGTGCGCGTACAATGTATATGATTCCGTTAGCAACCAATGATTATCGAGATTATACCGGTCAACTAAAAGTAACTGCTGATATAACCGGTGGGATGAAGATCATGTTTCAAGCATTACAAGGGCAACAGTACGGAACAACAAATAGCAGAACAGGTCTTCCCGGATTCTTTACCTCACCCGGATCAATTGCAAGTGAAATTACCGGCGGCGGCAGTTTTGCAGATTCAAGAATGTATTCCGATGCATACTGGTCACCAAGCAAAGTGAACACCAATAGTTATGGAACAAAGTTTACGCACATTCTTTCTTCTGTGACATCGTATGAGATAAGTGTCAATAGAGTTGTTTCTCAATATGAGACCAATCCTGGTCGCAGTAGAAATACCGATAGTGTTTACCATTTTGGTAATGGATACAAAACAGAT
>JANXZD010000181.1 GCA_025355705.1 Bacteroidota bacterium
ATTGATATCAAACAATTTTCGCATGAGCTTTCATGGAAATACGATGACATTGACAAAATCAATTACGGCTCTGTTCTTAAGCAATGTGATGATGTTGCAGAAAGCATGGCAAAACAACAATCAATTGCATTTTATGATGAAATTAGTCGTGCCGTTACAAAAATAGGTAATGAAATTACTGTTAGTGGAGAAAATTATTCTCCCAAACATCTCTTTGAAACTTTTAAGAAAATTTGGATTTCATTTGATGAATTTGACAATCCGATTATGCCAACGTTTGTAGCGGGTAGCAACGCATATGAGGGTATTACCAAAGTATTAAATGAAATTGAAACCGATGCAACTTTAAAAAAAGAGTAACTATTCAGCGTAGTTTTGTTTGAAAATAAACGGCTGATGATTAAATGCACTGGCAATGGCATCAAAGGCAACCAATCCGTTTTTCCGAACAGTTGATAGATAACTTCGGATTCGGCAATAAATTTTAACTCCAACTTGGCTGCGAAAGCAGCCGGAGATTTTCACTTTCACTTTGGTCATACGCAGGTCACGTTCAGCCAGGTTGTTGGTAAACGGAACAGAAAAATCAACCATGAACGCGAGGACAGATTCCTGAAAGTCATGAAGACGATCAAGAAGGTTGCGCACCTTGGATTGTTTTTTTCGACCGCGCTTATGCGGTGATCCCCGAAGCCAAGGATTTTTTTTCATGCCATTTCGAACGAGTGATTCATACTGTTCGATATATCGGTGAAGCGTTCGAACATCAAGACTATTTTTCCCTTTCAACCGGGATCGCTCGACCGTATCATGAATTTTTAGTAACAGGCGTTTTAGTTTGTGCGCCCAGCGTTGTTTGTATTCTTCATAAGCAAACGTCAATTCCCTGATAATATGGGCATTACAGATGCCGTGTTTGAAATCAAACTTAAAATACGACGACCACATATCATGGATGGCCGTTCCTTTGAATCGAGGCAAGATACCGATCGCATTCATTGCGACTGAGCCTCGTTTTGGGTGAGCCGCAAGAAATGTTGCATCATTAGTCGATGCAACATGCAGCCATTCAAGATGCGTATCGCAGGCAATACCGGTTTCATCCGTGTGAATAACGGCAGCCGCTGCGACATGGTCTTTGATCGACGCATACGAGACATCTGTTGCCGCTGAAAATTCAATGGCCCAGTTGAAAAGTGAACCTTCGGATATCGTGCAACCGACTAAATCTTTGATGGCTTCACTGGCACGCTTTGATGCAAGCAACTGGTATTGCATCAAATACACGGCGAATGATTTCAGATTGACGCCATACTGAACAGCTTTTGTTACCGACGCAGGAAACGCTGCCTGTGTTGATTCACCACAATGCGGACAGGATTTATTTTCTACTCGGTGTTCGGTCACCGTCAAGTTGATCGGTGGAATATCCATCACCTGACGTGACTGGTACTCTGTCGTTGTAACTTTTTTCAATGATCGTCCGCACTCAGTGCATTCATGCACCGCGTGGATAACGACAACATCCGGTGTTGCCGACCGTGTTAATGTTGAGCCTGCGTGCCCTGTTTGTCCGCCCGGTGCTCGCTTGCTTTTCGGCCGTGAGTTTTTAGAGAACTTTGTAAACTTGTCGCTTGAAGGTGGAAGACTACTATTATGGCTGTTTTGATTTAACAGGGCTTCAATCCGTTGCAAACGATCTTCCATTGACTCGATTTTTAGTTCGAGTTTAACAATATGATCGACGACTGCTTCACGGCCTTGGTCGTAAATGTCGGATGCGAGTTTTCGTCTTTGTTCAATGGTAATCATGAACAAAAGATATGAAGTATCGCTTAAAAGTACAAGTCCTAAGCCGTTATTTTAAGAAATATTTTTTTCACGCTGAATAGTTACAAAAATAGAATATAATTTCATTGGCTTTGATGTAATAAAAGTAGGCTCTTCGTTATTGAAAATCCATTAATAACTTAATGTCTTTTAATTTGCACGAGAGTTCGTGCTGCTTTTTGAGCAATTACCAACAGGGAGATTAAATTATGTGTGAAATTGAACAGAAATGTGTTTTGTGCAATCGAATTGACGTAATCATCAAACACGAGTTTGATAAGGGGGCCGAATATTTTTTTAATTGCCCAACATGCGGTGTTTACCGAATGTCATTTGAGATGCTTCATAAAATTACACATACAGATGATATAAAAAAAGATCTGTATATTCTTTCTGGAATTGTTAAAGATGCTTCCCTGCACCGAACGATCATCGAATTGACTACAACCTCTTGGCTGGAATATGTGAAATCGGCCCCGGTGCCTCGTAATGTATTGGAATACGTTGATCGTCTTATGTGGGTTTTAGACAGTAAGATCTCCAAACTTCACGAACGAATCCAGATTGTGCCCGAAGAAATGTATCCTATGATATTTGCAAAATGTGTGGAGGATTTATACGTAATATTAGACTTTTGCCAGGATTCGGATTATATCAAGCTTACTAGCGGATACCAATTAGTATCAATAACATTTAAGGGATGGAGGTATCTCGAAAAATTAAAAACCGAAAAACCAATAAATCCATCACAGGCATTCATGGCAATGCAATATGGAGACCCTTGCCTTGAAGAAATGTATAGAAACTATATTACGGAGGCGGTTAGAACTGCAGGATTTGCGATCAAACGGCTCGATGAAACGCCGGCGGCTG
>JANXZD010000260.1 GCA_025355705.1 Bacteroidota bacterium
ATTACACCCTTTTCCTCACAAATTGAATAAATTTACGAAAATATAGCTTGGCGTGCAAGATAAGTTTGGAATGGCAGGTATAAAAAATATTTTTTCTTTGGATTTTATCCTATTTAACGGCGTTATGCAGATTTTTCATCAACAAGTCGACGAAAAACAGGAATAAGGAGATAGTATAGAGCAATTGAAAGGAGAGGTGTAGTAAGAGACCATGCTGCAATTGCACGGACATTGGTAAGCCATAACGAACTGATAGCACCTAACATATCGGATTGAAGCATGCTAAATATCTGAACAAGATCGAGCGGAATTGGAGGTTGGTTAAAGAGAAACTCACCGGCACGAATAAAAGGAATGAATAGCAACAATTGCAGCGGATAGGTAAAATAATTGATCAATTGAATTGCCGGCATATTCAAACGAAAAATAATAGCAGCTGCCGTACAAAGCAGTGTCGTCGATCCGAGCACCGGAAAAGTTCCTAACAGTAGACCAAGCGCAACACACAAAGCCAATTTTTCGGGAGAAAGTCCTTGTCTCAAAAAATTCAATAACGGCGTCTGCAAAGCCCGATCTAAAAATTTACTTATTTGATTATCTTTCCACGCCATAACACTCTTATTGACTTCCTCTGCAACCAATCTAATCTTTTGAACAATTCACTTTTACCTTTGTAGAATCTTCAAAAATGCTTCTTCTAAATAATCAAATTTTCGTCAAAAAGGAACTTTTCTTTTGGCAGAGGGATTGCTCGATAATTCATCGGCAATGAACAAATTCTAGTTGAAAGGAATAAACCAATGAATACACCATTTTTTACTCCAGTGACCCCAATGTATTCCGTAAAAAGCGTTAATTTACAGATCGACGAAAAAGAACGGATCATGGAAAAAGTGTACAGCAGTGATGTGTTTAAAGAATTCATCCGCCAATGGGGCGAGGCAATGCCTTCTCTGGAGAATGTTGGTAAACGCACTAACACAAAATAAAAAATTGTGCGAGCGATCTTCGCAAGTCAGCAATATCCAAACAATGAATATTAAACAGCACGCTATGTCAGACACCGAAGAATGAATCAGACGTTCTCCGGTAAAAAAAAGAGACGGATTTGCATCCGTCTCTACGATTAATGTTTCCGCGTACTCTGCGGCAAAAAAAACTTTTGTCACGTTCCCATATCTTTATTCTTTTTATCCCAACGCCTCAAACAGATTTGCTGCCGATATCTTTTGCTTAAGCGGTATCCACAGAATGTCTTACAAAAAAAATAGCGTCCCGTCATCCTGACGCGAAGCGGAAGGATCTGGTCTGTTTGCCCGCCGAAATTTTTGATGGGAGCGGTAGTATGTTTTGCTTAGTTTCTTCCCAGTGCTGCAGCCAGATTCTTCTCCCGACTTCCGCCGAACAATGCGGCGGAAAGGTCGTCGGGATCAGAATGACGCATTAAATAAAAAAGGACGGGCGTCCCTACAATATTATTTGTTTTTCTGCGGTTGGTTTTTTCTCAACTACTCATCGACTCACATACTCCACGACTCTATTACTTCATCAACGACAATTTTTTTGTTGCGGAAAAATTTCCCGCATGAAGTGTGTAGAAATAAATTCCGCTCGATAATTTCGACCCGTCGATTTTTGCGGTGTAGCTTCCCGCTTCTTTTACTTCGTTCACCAATGTTGCTACTTCTCTTCCAATCACATCGTACACGTTCAACGTTACCGGACTGTTTATTGGTAATTGATACTTGATCATTGTAACGGGATTGAACGGATTCGGATAGTTCTGCTCCAATCCGAATGATTGTATTTCAACAACGGTCGCTTCAACAACGCTGCTGTATTCAAATTTCCCATCGCGGTCGATCTGCTTTAAACGGTATGATACTTTGCCTTGCGCACTTGCATCAACAAAGTTGTACGACTTCGGGGAATTGGTTGTTCCATTTCCCTCCACAAAACCGATCTTTTTCCACATCTCACTTCTACCCTCTCCCGTTTTACATTTTTCGATTTCATAACCATAATTATTCACCTCTGTTGCTGTCTTCCATTGCAGTTCAACGCTGTTTTGTTTTATTGTTGCCGTTAAGGATGTAAGCTCCACCGGCATCGGCGATCCGCCCGGATGTTCCCATGCCAGATATGGATACCCATTGTTGATCCCACTCTCCATAAACCAAGTGGTATTATCCCAACCCGCGCTGATGAACGTCGATCCGTTCTTCATCTCTGCGGTGGTCTTTCCGGTCCCTCCGCCTCCGCTGGCTGCCATCCCGCTCGCTTCAGTATCCCAAAACGAGTGTGCGACGGTCGATGCATCATTAGAATAGATCAGTCCGGAAAAATTCAGCACTCCGGTGATACTGCCGGTACTGTAGCAATGATCAATACTGCTGCCGTTGGCAAGCGATGAAACAAGACCGGCAACGCCATACCCTGTGCCAACCGAGCCGCGATTGTAACTATCACTCACCGTTCCCCCGGAGGAGATGCCTGCTATTCCGCCGACATAAACGTAACCG
>JANXZD010000265.1 GCA_025355705.1 Bacteroidota bacterium
CAAAAATCAAGCCAAAACATTGGGTTTAATAAAACGTCAAAAATAATGGCGAAATATAACAAATAACGCCATTTTTTTGATTTATAGGATTCCCTCTGTGATCGCTGACAATAAAAAATAAGCGAAAAATATTTTTTAATATTTACGCCTAAATACAAGAATTTAACCTCTATATGACAAATGCAATCACTGCAGTTGTAATTGAAGTAATTAGAATAACCAGAAGAAATACAGGATTTGGCTTTTCATCTTTTGAAATTTTTTTCCGATATATTGTTGCTAACATAGCAACTTCAATTGCAAACAACATTTTTATTCCTATTTTCATATGATTTACTTGCGGGAGTAAAAGAAAAAACAAAATAAATCCGGTCAATACTTGAGTATGCGCTGCAGACATTAAATATAACGCCAGTGTTTTACGTGTTGCTTCCGCAATATTTTTATTGATAAATAAATATAATCCGATGCCTATGATTGTTGCCATTCCAATAATGTGTAAACTATAGAGAATTTGGTGGAACATATTTTAACCTTTCTAAATGATTTATTGATTACAAGGGAATTTAGCGATAATTTGTTGATAAACTAATACGAAAACTTATGTTTGAACTTGAACTCGAAAATATTCAAAAAATTGCTGTAAATAATACAATTGGGAATACTTCTTCAATTGCATTAAAAACGATCTTAGAATCTAACATTCCTAACAGTATAAAAAGTTTCTTTAGAGGTGAAGTTGAATCACTCCTTTATATGGAACGGCAAAATGAGCGTCGTTCTACAAAATTTAATTATCAACAGAACGATGTCCGTCTTTTGCAACAGCAAATGGATATTCTACTTGTGTATCATTACTCCTTTTCCAGGGAAGAATATTTAAAAGTGCTTGATAAATGTGTTCATTTCCTTTTCAATTTCCTTTGTCGTCCGCAATGGACATTGGAAAGTTTTCTTTTTGAAGAAAAGAATGAGCTCAATAGTAACGAGCTTTCCGTTAAATTCCGTTATTGTTCAGATTATCCTTACTATTGGACAATTTTAGATAAATATCTCATCGGAAAGAATAAAACTGCCTTGGGAAGAGATGAAACTATTCATCTCTTAAAAAAAATTGATGCTGAAATAATCAACACCCACTCTGCCGAAGACATGGCGAAAATGACAATTCCATTCTATGAATTTATCGGATTTGTTCATCAAAATTCTTTGAATGGTGGACGAGGCGATCTTCCGACAAAAGCATTGGTTTATTTCTTTGAAGATAAAAAGCTGCCCAATGTTGCACATCATTTATCCAATCTTCGTGAACAAGGTAAACAATCATTATCACACGAAGAATTGATCAATGCACTGAAGGAATCGTTCACTCAGAAGAGTTTTTCCATAGCAGAAGAAATTGCACAAGTTCGCCCGTTTGAGAAGAAAAATTTTACAAGACTTCAATTTCAAGAAAAAGATAAACAATCCATCATTAAATCCTTGTTTGGTGATGATGAAACGAAGTATATTGTAACAATGGAAAAAGTTCTCTCATCTGCTACGTGGGATGATGCCGGACTATCGCTCGACCACTATTTTACGATGAATGATATTGACCCGTTTTCACGCGATGCAATTGTGCTGACCAATGCTCTTCAATCCTATTTTACTAATCGAGAATTTTAACGTCACTACTTCACGGTGTACATTTGTGTGAATTTGTGAAATATATTGTAAAGAAAAGAGATTATCATGTTCATAGACTCAGCAAAGATATTTATTAGATCCGGTAAAGGCGGCGATGGAATTATCCATTGGCGCAGAGAAAAATTCATTCCTAAAGGTGGACCGGATGGTGGCAATGGTGGTGTCGGGGGCGATGTCATACTACGTGCCGATAAACAATTGAATACGCTTCTGGATTTTCGATACAAAAAGAAATTCATTGCGAAAAATGGCAATGTTGGTGAAGGCTCAAATAAAGAAGGACGATCGGCTGAATCGATTGTTATCAAAATTCCAATCGGTACCTTGGTACGAAACGCTGAAACTAAAGAACTTATTTGCGATCTCACTGAAGACGGCGATGAATTCCTTATCGCAAAAGGTGGAAGAGGCGGAAAAGGAAACTGGTTGTTTCGATCCCCTACGAATCAGGCGCCCAGAGTCTGTACACCTGGAGATCCAGGTCAAGAATTCGCACTTGAACTTGAGCTGAAACTTCTTGCGGATATCGGTCTTGTCGGATTTCCAAACGCGGGTAAATCAACACTCATATCAACGATCTCAGCAGCAAAACCAAAAATTGCTGACTATCCTTTTACAACACTTGTTCCAAATCTCGGAATGGTATATTTTCAGGAAAACAAGAGCTTTGTCGTTGCCGATATCCCCGGTTTGATCGAAGGAGCACACGAAGGAAAAGGTCTCGGTATTCAATTCTTAAAACATATCGAACGAACGAAGGCACTTCTCTATTTGATCGATTGCACTAGTGAAGATATTAAACACGATTACAAAGTTCTTGTCAACGAACTAAAAACATTCAATAAAGATCTTCCAAAGAAAAAAAGTATCGTGGCAATTACAAAGCTTGATATCGCAGACGATGAGAAACGTAAAGAATTGAAAAAATTAAAATTCCCTAAAGGAGTTTCAATCCACTTTATTTCGGCTGCCACAAATAATGGTATTGCGGAGCTGACCGAAGCAATGTGGAAATTGGTTGAAAAAGGAAAATGAAGCAGAATCGAAAATCCGAAAATACGGCATTAGAACAATCTGCTACCGAAAAAGAATTTGAAAATTCTCTTCGACCTTCCGCATTCGATGAATTTTCAGGACAGCAAAAGATCGTTGATAATCTGAAAATTTTCATTGCTGCAGCAAAAAAACGAGGTGAATCACTCGATCACGTCTTGCTAACTGGCCCTCCGGGACTTGGTAAAACAACACTTTCATTTATCATCGCTCACGAGATGGGAACGGATATCAAGATCACTTCCGGTCCCGTATTAGATAAACCTGCTGATCTTGCCGGCATTCTTACCAATCTGAGTGAAGGTGATGTTCTTTTTATCGATGAAATCCATCGTGTGAATGCTGTCGTTGAAGAGTATTTGTATTCAGCAATGGAAGACTTTCGACTCGACATTATGATCGATTCAGGTCCAAGTGCTCGTTCCATTCAGTTATCGTTACCAAAATTTACACTGGTTGGTGCCACCACGCGTGCAGGACTGCTTACGGCTCCCCTGCGCGCCCGTTTCGGAATCACCAATCGTTTGGATTATTATACAGCAGAAGTTCTCTTTACGATCATTGTGCGCTCAGCAACAATTCTTGGAATTGAAATCGACAAAGATGGGGCAATGGAAATAGCAAAACGTTCCCGAGGAACGCCACGAATCTCAAATCGATTACTCAAGCGCTGCCGCGATTTTGCAGAAGTTGACCCTAAACTTTCGCATCATAAAGGAATCATCACCAAAGATGCTGCTCAATATGCGTTGAAAGCTCTTGAAGTTGACGAACATGGTCTCGATGAAATGGATAAACGACTTCTGAAAACGATCATCGAAAAATATAATGGCGGTCCTGTAGGGATCTCAACTCTTGCTGTAGCCGTTGGAGAAGAGTCCGGTACGCTTGAAGAAGTGTATGAACCATACTTAATATTAGAAGGTTTCCTCCAACGAACTCCGCGCGGACGTGAAGCAACTGATTTAGCATATAAGCATTTTGGAATGAAAAAAACTGCTTCAAAACAAGATTCCCTCTTCTAGAAAATGAAGAAACTTCCCCGTTCTTTTTACACTCAGCGAACACTTACTGTTGCAAAAGAACTTTTGGGAAAGATATTTACCCGTAAAATCGGCAATAATTATCTTTCAGGAATGATTGTTGAGACTGAAGCTTACTTGTTCAATGATCCTGCAAGCCACTCCTTTCGCGGTGTAACTGAACGAAACAAGCCGATGTTCAATCACAGCGGTTTTCTCTATGTTTATTTCACATATGGAATGCATTACTGCGCTAATGTTGTAACCTTCAAAGCAGGAATTGGCGAGGCGGTATTGATCCGCGCGGTTGAAC
>JANXZD010000271.1 GCA_025355705.1 Bacteroidota bacterium
CCCAAAATTATAGATCAAATTGTTGCGATCGAATTCGGAGAACTCATAGACATCAGTCATTTTCAAACATTCGGTCGGACAAGGGTAAACGCACAATCCGCAGTAACAGCATTTTGCAATATCAATATCAAACTTTGTTACATAAATTCTTTTTTTCTGTCCAGTGGAAGTTTCGCCGAGATTCTCCGTCGGTGGAGCTTTCATCACTTCGATTTCAATACAATCAACAGGACACGCTTTCGCACACAATTCACAGCCGATACAATCATCAAAATTCATATAGAGACGATTACGAACCCGATCCGGCATCACCTTTTTCACAATCGGATACTGGATGGTAACAACCGGTGCAAACATCTGCCGCATAGTTACGCTCATTCCGATCGTAATAGAACGAAACGTTCGATAGACATCTGAAAAATAATTTGTAAATGCAGTCATATTTTTTCTTTGCGCCTTAGCGCCTTAGCGTGAAACATTTATAGAACCAAAATAAAACCAATAACAATAACACAGAGCAGCGCAAACGGTGTCATTACTTTCCACGAAACATACATCAATTGATCAACGCGCATTCTGGGAAGGGTCCATCGAAGCCAGATGTTCAGGCAGACGAACAACATTCCTTTTGTGACAAACCAAAAAGTTCCCCAGACAGGACCGCTCATCAATTCGCCGAACGGACTTGCCCAGCCGCCGAAGAACAATACCACGGCAACAGCTGAGACCAAAAATAGATTCGCGTATTCAGCAAGATAGAACATTGCAAATTTCATTCCGCTGTATTCCGTCAGATATCCCTGCACCAATTCCGATTCCGCTTCCGGAATATCGAACGGTGTTCTATTGATCTCCGCCATTGAAGAGATCAAATAGATGATAAATAAAATTACAACAAATGGAATCATCGCTAATTTGTGACCAATCGGCAGTGTTCCGCCGAAGATGATCCATTCATGGATTCCACCGCTTTGCAACATTGTCAACTTTTGTAAATTCATCGTGCCGGCAATCATCACAACACCGAGAATTGAAAGCGCCGCCGGAATTTCATAGCTCACGATCTGTGCTGCAGAACGCAGGGCGCCGAACAACGACCACTTGTTGTTCGAAGACCAGCCGGCCATCAAAATCCCGACAACAACAAGCGAAGAAACAGCGACGAGATAAAAGATTCCAAGATCAAGTTCACTTCCGGCGTATGCGCTGCTGAAAGGTAGAACCGCAAACGATGCATAAGTACCGACAAATACAAGATATGGCGCAAGGGTGAATAGAATTTTATTTGCAGAGGTTGGGATAATATCTTCCTTTTGAAGAAGCTTTACAATATCCGCAAGAGGTTGAAGCGTACCATGGTATCCGGTTTCCATATACGCAAGCCGATTCTGCATGTGCGCCGACATTTTCATTTCAATATAAATTGTCACCAACGCATACGGAAGAATGAACAGCAGGGGAACCGCTGCGTTCAGCACCGTAAGGAGAATTTTATTTTCTAAAGCCGAGGTAATGAATTCCATTTTATTTTCTTCAATGATACAGTTGTAGTTTCTCTCAAAAAATTATCGATCAACTTCACCAAGAACAATATCGATACTACCCATAATCGCAACAAGATCTGCAAGCATCGCACCTTTCGATATCTCATTGATGACACTCAGATTGACAAATGCCGGTGCACGTGCTTTAATGCGATATGGTGTTACACTATCTTCTGCGATAATATAGAAGCCAAGTTCACCTCGCGGTGATTCGATGCGCGTATAGTTATCACCCGGTATCGGTCGAATACGTTTAGGAATTGTTTTTGAAACATCACCTTCAGGGAGGCCTGCAAGCGCTTGCTCAATGATGCGTACACTTTGTTCCATTTCCCGTTGACGAACCATGTGACGATTCCAAACATCTCCGACACTTCCAACTTCTCCTTTTCCGACAACGACTTCCCAATCAAACTTATGATAGAGGGTATATGGATCGTCCCTACGAAGATCCCAATCTACACCGCTTGCGCGAAGCATCGGTCCACTGCATGCATAATTGATCGCGAGATCTTTTGGAAGGATACCAACATTTGCCGTACGTTTGATGAATATCTCATTATAGTTAAGAAGATCATTTAGATCTTTTAAAGTTTTTTTGAAATCAGTGCAGAATTTTTTTGATGTTTCAACAAATCCTGACGGAAGATCATGAGACAAA
>JANXZD010000360.1 GCA_025355705.1 Bacteroidota bacterium
GGATATTTCCAACGCTGCATTCGAAGCGATCAATCAAACTCGCGGAACGTTTCTTGTCCATCATAACGAGATCTGCGATGCTCGTTTCTCAAAATCGTGCGGGGGATTATCAGAACCATTCCATACGACATGGGCTGATACGCCATATCCATATTTGCAGCCCGTTCCCTGTTCAAAAAAACATTCGTATCAGCCGCTGCGAAATGAAGAAGAAGCCTCACAGTGGATTCTTTCCTTTCCTGAAGCATTCTGTAATACAACGGATGGGAATATCCTCCGCCAGATCCTTCCATCATTTGACCAGGAAACGACCGATTTTTTCCGTTGGACGGTGCGATATACGATCGACGAACTTTCGGAATTGATCAATAAAAAATCAAGATTTGATTTCGGGACCATTCTTTCGTTGACTCCGGTGAAGAGAGGTCCATCAGGAAGAATTACACGATTGAAAATTGAAGGAACAAAGAAAAGTCTTATTGTTGGAAAAGAGTTAGAGATTCGCCGCTGGCTTTCAAAATCGCACCTGTATAGCTCCGCGTTTGTTGTTCAAAAAGAAAAGGACACATTCATACTGCGCGGTGCAGGCTGGGGACATGGAGTCGGATTTTGCCAGATCGGTGCGGCGGTGATGGCGGTTAAAGGATTCACAGCGGAAGAGATTGTGCAGCATTATTTTACAAATGCTGAGTTGAAAAAATTATATTGATGTAGAACCGCAAAGGCGCAAAGCACGCAAAAAATACATTGATAAATAACCGCAAAAACGCAAAGTTCACAAAAAGATATGAAAGAATTAGAACAGGAAGTTGAATCGCTTGTTCACGAAGTGATAGGGGCTGCGATTGAGGTCCATAAAGTCCTTGGTCCTGGTTATTTGGAATCAGTATATGAATCTGCATTATGCATTGAACTTGAAAAAAGGAATATCGTTTTTTCACGTCAGCATAAAATTGCTGTTAGTTATAAGGGGGATGAAATTGGAGAGGGAAGATTAGATCTATTTATAGAGAATAAAGTTGTCGTGGAACTGAAAACAGTAGAAGCACTTTTACCAATTCATAAAGCACAAGTCATTTCATATCTGAAAACGACAGGTTCTCAGATAGCTCTTCTCATTAATTTTAGCATTGTTATTCTGACACAAGGACTCCAGAGAATTATTTTAACAAAATAGTCTTTGCGTTCTTTGCGCTTTTGCGGTTTAGAGAAAGAAAAAAATATGAAACCAAAAAACCCCTGGTCGTGGATCCCGACATTATATTTTGGACAAGGAATCCCCTACGTTGTTGTGATGAGTATTTCCGTCATTATGTATAAGAAGATGGGAATCTCGAACACGGATATTGCTCTCTATACAAGCTGGCTCTATCTGCCCTGGGTGATCAAACCGCTCTGGTCGCCATTCGTTGATATGTTCCGAACAAAACGATTCTGGATCGTGACGCTTCAATTGATCATCGGTGCGGCGCTTGCGGGAGTTGCATTCACTATTCCTCTTCCAAGTTTTTTTCAGATAACGCTTGCTGTTTTTTGGTTAATGGCATTCAGTTCAGCCACACATGATATTGCCGCGGATGGTTTCTATATGCTTGCGCTTGAACAGCATCAGCAGGCAGCGTTTGTCGGAGTACGCAGTACATTCTATCGAATCGCAATGATCATGGGGCAGGGTGCGTTGGTCTATCTTGCCGGATATTTAGAGACACATGCCGGTTCAATCGCAATTGCATGGTCGATCACATTTTTCATTCTTGCAGGGGTATTTCTCTCTCTTGCGATCTATCATAAATTCGTTCTTCCATTTCCTGTTTCCGATAAGCCGGTCATTTCTGATGCAAATCATAGTGTCCTGAAAGAATTCGTCAGCACGTTTGGTTCATTCTTCAAGAAAAAAAATATCGGGATCATTCTGGCATTTCTTCTTTTGTATCGATTTGCGGAAGCACAGCTTGTAAAATTAGTGACACCATTTTTGTTGGATCCTCGTCTAGAAGGAGGGCTCGGACTGACAACGCAGGAAGTGGGAATTGTGTATGGAACGGTTGGCGTTATTTCACTGACGCTCGGCGGACTTCTCGGCGGAGTTGTTATTGCGAAACGAGGCTTGAAATTCTGGCTCTGGATCATGGTCTGCGCCATTCACCTGCCCGATGCGATGTTCATTTATCTTTCTCAAGTTCAGCCGGAGAATTTTTTCTTTATCAGTGCTGCCGTTGCGATCGAGCAATTTGGATATGGATTTGGTTTTACCGCATATATGCTCTTTATGATCATGACATCGGAAGGTGAACATAAGACCGCCCATTATGCGATCTGTACCGGATTTATGGCGCTGGGAATGATGCTTCCCGGAATGTTCAGCGGATGGCTGCAGGACCAGATCGGGTATCAGCATTTCTTTTTATGGGTGATGATTTCAACGATTCCAGGATTTATTATTGTCGCACTCGTAAAGATCCCGGAAGATTTCGGGAAGAAAAAAGTGTAAACGTACTCTCTAAAGATTCGTCTTTTATAGCACAGTGTCATTCCCGCGCGTTTTTGGCGGGAATCCGTTCTATGGATGCCCAATAGGAGTTCCGTCTTTTGAATCCCGCTATGAACGGAATCCTAAAAGCGTGACATTCGGGCATGACAAATTTATTTTATGGTCAGTGTGACAATAATATTTTTGAAATAAAAAGAATATGAAATCAGATCAATACATCATCGGAATGGACGGCGGCGGAACAAAAACGCATGCCGTTATTACGGATGTGAGCGGAAACATCCTTGCAGAACATGTTGCCGGTCCGTCGAATTTTCAGATCATTGGTGTTGAAAAAGCGGCGGAGACGATCTTTACTCTGATCGAAATGTGCTGCGAATCGGTCGGATGCGAAATAAAGAATATTGCTTCCGTTGTCTGCGGACTGACCGGTGCAGGACGCATCGGCGATCAGCAGCGGATGACTGAAGGACTGAAGAAATTTGCATTGTCAAAGAAATCAAAGCTCAAGAAAATCATTATTGAAAGCGACGCACGCATTGCTCTTGAAGGAGCATTTAAAGGAGAGGCAGGAATTATCCTCATTGCCGGAACCGGTTCGATCGCGTTCGGCAAGGATTCCAAAGGAAATGTCCATCGTGTCGGCGGATGGGGAAGAATGCTTGGTGATGAGGGGAGCGGATATTTTCTTGGTCGGTTAGGATTGACCGCCGTTACGCGCCACATGGACGGACGGGGTGAAAAAACAAAGCTGACTGCAAAGATCGCGAAAGAATTTGGATTGACCGATCAGACGGCCATCATCAACGCTGTGTATAAAAATAATTTTGATATTGCTTCCGTTGCACCGTTCGTATTGAAAGCGGCAGAAAAGAAAGACCCGATCTGTGAAACGATCGTTGAAACCGCGGTGATCGAACTTGCGGAACATATTCGCATTGCAGGATTAAAAATTGTTCCTCACACTTCAAAAAAAGTAAAGAGAAAGACCCACGTATCGCTTATCGGCGGATTGATCGCCAACGATACGCTGATCTCCCGATTACTCAAACAATATCTCGCTTACAACCAGCCAAATATCGAGATCATCCCCCCAATGGCTTCTCCGGCGTACGGTGCGGTGGTGATGGGGATGAAGAGATAATGTGGGAGAATATATATTAGTACATATTGTCCTACTTTTAGCAGTATAATTACTAGTTAGGTTGCTTTACAAGCCAAAAAATATTCAATAAATAGTTTATATGTTAAACTGGAGTAATAATCCTGGTTGCTTTGAACGACACTTACAACGTAAATATCTATTTCCATATTTATTTTCAACGGATTCAAATATTATTTCAAATGATGAATTAGAAAATGCAAAACATCGTGATATGGAAGATGTTTCGAAATTAAACAATGATGTTACTGAGTTTTTGCATTATCTAGGTCATAATTTTACAGTTGACGAAGTCAAGGGACTTCTTGATAGATTTGAAAAATTAGAAGAGCGAGCAGCAAGTATTGGTGGTAATGCAACTTCGCTTGGTAAAGCATTGCGAGAGGGTAGGAAAGAAATGTTAACGGAGTTTAGGAAAACTCTTAGCGATAAAAAAATAGATATTGATGATGAATTTTATAGAACTTTTTTTACACTTGGAAACATTACCGTTCACCCTTTTTTTGCTCAATGTAATAGAAACGATACTCCTATAAAGAGTAATGAACAGGTATTATCTTTATTAACTGAGAGTTCTGAAACTGTCGCAGAAGTTATTGAAATATTTAAATCAATCAATGAAGAATGGGTAGGGAATTATAAAAAGGAAGTAACGCGGATAGTCAAACTATTTAGAAAAGAATTGAAAACAATTCCAGGGTTAAATAAAAAGTTAAAAGCATTTGGATTTTCCACTGCTTGGATATTATTTAATGTCACCTTAAAAATAATATAGATTCAAATGTTGACAAGAGCGCAACCCAACCAGTCGCTCAAGCCGCCGTTGCAATCTGTCTGCGCTCAGAGTTTTGAGAAAAATAAACACAACATAAGTTACGAAAGAGCATTTTTATCTAAAAAATTTATCCACCACGCTAAAACGTTTGCGCGCAGTTTAGTTCCAGTCCGTTAGAACACAAAAGATGCAATGGTGCAATCACAATATATATAAACAGGAGGAATCAATGTCACAAGAAAAGAATGTGGGTAGGATTGACAGTGCTGTAAGAATAATTCTCGGAATAGTCTGCATTGGATTGGTGGCATATCATATTATTGTTGAGTCCATCCTTCCAATATACGCACTTATAGTTGTGTTAATTCTCATTCCATTTTTCCTGAAAACAGGAGCCACAAAAGTATGTCCAATTATGAAGGCAATGAATGTTTCAACAATTGAAAAAGAAGATAAAAAATAGTTGTGCGTTGTGGCGTTCTAACCAGCGGCTCAAACTGACCCCGCAACCGCTTGCGCTCTGAAGTTCAAGTGTTATCTCGTTCCCAAACTCTGTTTGGGAACGCACGGTGTTAGAAGCTCTATTTTGCAAAGATATCTGTGAAACAGAGTTTGAGATCGAGATATCATCAATCACCACACCAATGATACGACGCAGTTTAGTTCCAGTCCGTTAGGTGGCGGAAAAGAATTTAAAGAATGTATAAATGGATATCATACTGAAAACTATTTTAACAGGAATTGGAGGAACGTTATCGCTGGATCTTTGGGTGTTCATCCTTAGGCAATTCAAGATCAAATCACTCGATTATCGTTTCGTAGGACGTTGGTTAGGGCACATGCTTAAAGGGAAGTTCTTTCATGAAAATATAATGACTACTCCATCAATAAAGAACGAAGCATTGATCGGTTGGATCGTTCATTACTCCATTGGAATTTCGTTTGCGTGTTTGCTTGTGGTATTGTTCGGGAAAAACTGGCTGGATGCACCAACATTGTATCCCGCCATACTCATTGGCATTGCAACTGTTACTGCTCCTTTTTTTATAATGCAGCCTGCGTTTGGTTTTGGAATAGCATCATCAAAGCTACCCAATTCCAATTTACTAAGGGTAAGAAGTGTATTGACACATTCAGTGTATGGTATTGGTTTATATGTAACAGCGTTTCTGCTCAAAAAAATTTGGTGAGTCTTTACAATAGTGCTAGCTATTAGCAACGATACAAGCTGATCCAATCTGTTTGGCGGAAATATCGTTCACGAAAGGTATGGTGCAGAATATGTCGGACACGGCAACCATCAATTGGTTACATGAACCAGAAGAACACGATTATCCCGCAGCGTTGTCGTATTTGTCTCTTCTGTACGATGAAAAGAAGGCGATTGACATTGTTGAACAATTGAGATCTGCACCAATGTCTCAGTTTAAGTCGAAAGATATTTTCAGAGCTTCCGATCTGCCGTTGCTTGGTATCAGCAATGAACGGTTTAGGAGAGATCAAAAGAAAATAAAGGATTCAAAAAAATTATCTCCGATACTTCTTGTGAGAGATCCGCATAATGGAAAGGTCATTATTGCAGACGGATATCATCGATTGTGTGCGGTCTACTCGTATGATGAAGATGCAGTGATCCCCTGCAAAATTGTGTAACATCTATTTCACCTTGTTCCCAAACGGAGTTTTGGG